>JBQGEN010000028.1:0-8711 GCA_052039615.1 Sideroxyarcus sp.
GTGCAGCGGCCAGCAGGAAGACGTTGGCGGCCGGACGTATATTCATCTCTCCCTCCTGTTGGCAGCGAGCAGCTTTTTCCCTTGCTCGGTGAATTTCCACCACGGGAGAGAGTCGCCGCTCTGCAGATAGTGCTGCGCAGCCATCAGGACGTAGAGGACGCAAGGATCGTGGCGATGGCCCATGCGATCCGCCAGCGCAAAATAGGTCGCAAGCGGCTTGTGCGCCGCCAGTTGCTGCGGGTGGAGGATGCCGATGGCGCGCAGGTCGGACGCGATCGACTTGCCGATGTTCGGGATGTCTTCCAGCTTGATTGGACGCTCTTTGCTGGCCGGTTGCATGAATTTTCCTTCATGTGGTCGCATTGCGAGACGCAATGTAGCGCAGCCGAATCGTCTTGACCATCCGCCGATGGCCGGGTCACGGTTGAGGCTGGATGGTGGCGGTGCCTGCCATCTATGCAGATGGGATAATGGGCTTAGTGAAGCTCGATCTGAATGGGGCGATCACCGAGCCAGGTAAAGGGCAATACAGCGCGGGTGCAGCCTAGGATCTCGGACGTTCAGGACTTCTTTTTTTCCGCATGCAGGTCGCATACGGTCGAATTGTTGGCCGGCATCGCCTTCAGGTGCGGGACGCATACGACCATTTCATGCCGCGCCTTCTCCCTGAAGGTGTGGATGCAATTGGCACAGGTCGGGAGCGACGATTCTCCGCCAGTGTGATTTGACCGCTTGGACATGTTCATACTCTCCTGTTCGCTTGCGCGCTATCACCTTGCGATGCCCCGCCTGGTTCGGGCGAGATGCGGGTGATTTATATAATTAACGGCGCCGGAGGTGCGGAATACGCTGTGATCACGCCACCTTGTTCCCCGGTCCGGGGCTCTGCGCCCACACTGGTCAGTGTGTTTGCCAAGTGCGTTGCACGATACTCCGCTGTGCGAGCAGGGTCAAATTGAAGGCGCGCGTACCGACGCCCGACCGGCCCGATAAAGTATTGCACCCCGCCCGGCGTTAGACATTCGCGCTCTAAGCCATTAGACTTGCGCACTTTTTTCACAGGCAAGCATCATGTCAACTGAGGTCGACCAGACACCTAACGAACCCGCCGCCGTGCCGCGCGACAAGATCGCGCGCGAAGTGGCGCGCCGCCGCACTTTCGGCATCATTTCCCACCCGGACGCGGGCAAGACCACGCTCACCGAAAAGCTGCTGCTGTTCTCCGGCGCGATCCAGCTGGCCGGCGCGGTGAAGGCGCGCAAAAGCGGGCGCCATGCCACCTCCGACTTCCTCGAGATCGAGAAGCAGCGCGGCATCTCGGTCGCCAGCTCGGTCATGCAGTTCGAATACCGCGACCACGTGGTGAATCTGCTCGACACGCCGGGCCACCAGGATTTCTCCGAGGACACCTACCGCGTGCTGACCGCCGTCGACTCGGCGCTGATGGTGATCGACGCCGCTAAGGGCGTGGAGGCGCAGACCATCAAGCTGCTCGACGTGTGCCGCATGCGCGACACGCCCATCGTCACCTTCATGAACAAGATGGACCGCGAGGTGCGCGATCCGCTGGAACTGCTGGACGAGGTCGAGTCGGTGCTGAAGATTCAGTGCGCACCGGTGACTTGGCCGGTGGGCATGGGCAAGACCTTCCGCGGCGTGTACCACCTGCTGCGCGACGAGATTTTGCTGTTCACGCCGGGCGAAGAGCGCGCCGACGGCGAGGTCGAGGTCATCAAGGGAATCGATAATCCGGTGCTGGCCGAGCGCTTCCCGCTGGAGATCGAGCAACTCAAGATGGAGGTGGAACTGGTGCACGGCGCATCGCACCCCTTCGACCTGCAGCGTTTCCTTGACGGCAAACAGACGCCGGTGTTCTTCGGCTCCGCCATCAACAACTTCGGCGTGCGCGAGATCCTCAACGCGCTGCTGGACTGGGCGCCTGCGCCGCGCGAACGCGACGCTTCGGTGCGCAAGGTCGATCCGGCCGAGCCGAAGTTCTCCGGCTTCGTGTTCAAGATCCAGGCCAACATGGACGCCAACCACCGCGACCGCATCGCCTTCCTGCGCGTGTGCTCCGGCCATTTCGAGCGCGGCATGAAGATGAAGCATCTGCGCATCGGCAAGGAGATACGCGTGTCCAGTGTGGTGACCTTCATGGCTTCCAGCCGCGAACTGGTGGAAGAGGCATTTGCGGGTGACATCATCGGCCTGCCCAACCACGGCAACATGCAGATCGGCGACAGCTTCTCCGAAGGCGAGATGCTGCAATTCACCGGAATTCCCTATTTTGCGCCGGACCATTTCCAGACCGTGCGCATCCGCAACCCGCTGAAGGTCAAGCAGTTGCACAAGGGCTTGCAGCAGCTGGGCGAAGAGGGCGCGGTGCAGGTGTTCAAGCCGGTGGACGGCGGCGACCTCATCCTCGGCGCGGTCGGCATGTTGCAGTTCGACGTGGTGGCCAGCCGTCTGGCGGGCGAATACGGCGTGGATGCGATGTTCGAGGGGTGCAGCGTATCCACCGCGCGCTGGGTGACCTGCGACGACGCCAAGGTGTTCGCCGACTTCCAGAAAGCGCTGTCGCACAATCTTTCCATCGATGCGGCGGGCAACCTGGCCTACCTCGCGCCCAACAGGGTGAACCTCAACCTGACGCAGGAACGCTGGCCGACAGTGGTGTTCCATGCCACGCGCGAACACGCGGTCAAGTTATGACGCAGCAGATTGAATTCCAGTTGCGCGGCGAGTTCGTCGAACTCAACCAGCTGCTCAAGCTCGCCGGCGTGTGCGACAGCGGCGGTGCCGGCAAGGCGCTGGTGGCGGAGGGGCTGGTCGCGGTCGATGGGCGGGTGGAATCGCGCAAGACCGCCAAGATCCGCGCCGGGCAGGTGGTGAGTCTGGGTGATGTGCGGATCAGGGTGATCGATTAAGTCATGCTGTACATCGCCCACAACGTCATCATCCCCGAGCGCGAGATCGAGTTGAGCGCCGTGCGCGCGCAGGGCGCGGGCGGGCAGAACGTGAACAAGGTGTCGAGCGCGGTGCATCTGCGCTTTGATATCCGCGCTTCTTCATTGCCGCCGGATTTCAAGGAGCGCCTGCTGCAACTCAACGATCAGCGCATCACCAAGGACGGTGTGGCCGTCATCAAGGCGCAGGAATATCGCAACCAGGAACAGAACCGCAACGAGGCGCTGCGGCGCCTGAAGGCGCTGCTGCTGTCGGTCGCGGTCAAACCCAAACCGCGCGTCGCGACCAAGCCCACGCGCAGCGCGCAGAAGAAACGCGTGGAGAACAAGGTCAGGCGCGGCGCAACCAAGTCCCTGCGCGGCAGGGTGTTCGACTAGGCCTCGGTGGATACGCTGCGGACCAGATAGCGGTCGAACTCTTCCGCCGGCATCGGTTCGGCGAACAGGAAACCTTGCGCATAGTCGCATCCGGCGGCAACCAGCATGTCGCGCTGTTCCGCCGTCTCCACCCCTTCGGCCACGACCTTCATGTTGAGCTTGTGCGCCATGACGATGATCGCCTCGGCGATGGCATGGTCGCCGGGATTGGTCTCCATGTCGCGCACGAAGGACTGGTCGATCTTGAGATAGTCGATGTCGAAGCGCTGCAGGTAGGACATCGCCGAGTAGCCGGTGCCGAAATCGTCCAGCGACACCTGGATGCCCGCATCGCGGAACGCCAGCAGCTTCTCCTGCACTTCGACGCGGTCGTCCATCAGCAGACCTTCGGTGATCTCCACCACAATGCAGCTCGGCGGGATGTCGAGGGCCTGCAGCCAACTGAGCAGGCTGCGGTTGGCGTCGTCGGTGATGAACTGGCGCGGCGATTTGTTCACGCTGATCTGCATGCCGCGCAGACGGCTGTCCGCGCTGGAACACCACTGCTTGGCCTTGAGCGCGGCCTGACGGAACACCCAGTCGCCGATGTCGTTGATGAGGCCGATCTCCTCCGCCAGCGGGATGAAGACGCCGGGACTGACCAGGCCGAGCTTGGGATGATGCCAGCGCAACAGGGCTTCTGCCTTGGCCGGCAGGCCGCTGGCGAGGTCAACGATGGGCTGGTAGTAGACCTCGAACTGTCCGCCGTCGAGCGCGCGCCGCAGATCGTTGCTGAGTTGCAGACGCGTCTGCGCGGCTTCCTGCATGGAGGCGGTGAAATAGCTGTACTGGTTCCGCCCCCGCCCCTTGGCGACATACATCGCCTGGTCCGCGTTCTTGAGCAGCGACGAAAGGTCGGTCGCATCCTGCGGGTACAAGGTGATGCCGATGCTGGCCGAGACATAGGCTGTAGCCTCGCCGATCAGGAACGGTCTGGCGAGAACGTGGATGATGGTGTCGGCCAGAGTGCCCAGGCGCTGGGGGTCGGCGAGGCCCGGCATGACGACGGTGAACTCGTCCCCGCCCAGGCGCGCCAGCGTGTCCGATTCGCGGATGCAGCCGGCGATGCGTTTGGAGGCCTGCATCAGCAGGTTGTCTCCCGCCTCGTGCCCCAGCGTGTCGTTCACTTCCTTGAAATGGTCGAGGTCGATGAACATCAGCGCCAGCGAGCTCTGCTCGCGTCCCTCGCGCTTCAACTCCTGCATCAAGCGGTCGTGGAACAGGCGGCGGTTCGGCAATCCGGTGAGGATGTCATAGTTGGCCTGGCGCCAGATGATTTCCTCGCTGCGTTTCTTGTCGGTGATGTCGGAGAAGATGGCGATGCGCTGGCGCACTTCGCCGTGCTCGTCGCGTACCGTGTTGATGGTCAGCCATTCGGAATAGTGCTCGCCGTTCTTGCGGCGGTTAATGATCTCTCCCTGCCAGCTGCCGAAGGCCTGGATGGAGGCCCACATCGCGTTGTAGAAGTCCTTGCCCTGCTCGCCGGAACTCAGCAGCTTGGGATCGTGGCCGATGGCCTCGTGCGCCTCGTATTGCGTGATGCGGGTGAAAGCCGGGTTGACGGCGACGATCCGGTTGTTCGCGTCGGTGATGACGATGGCCTCCGGGCTGGCCTGGAATACGGTGGAGGCGAGCTGCAGGTTCTCGTCGTCCAGTTTGCGCTCGAGGGCGATGCCGACGATCCTGGCCATTTCCTCGATGAGGTGGAGTTGCGCTTCGCCGGGCGAGGATATCTCGCGCTGGTAGAGGGCCAGCGTGCCCAGCACCTTGCCCTTGGAGGAGAACACCGGCTCCGACCAGCATGAAGCCAGGCCGGCCTCGGCCGCCGCCTCCCGGTACGGCGCCCAGTAGGGATGGGTCAGGATGTCGGCGATGATGGTGCGGCTGCCGGTGGCGGCGGCATGGCCGCAGGAGCCGCAGCCGATGCCGATCTCAAGGTTGTTCACCTGCTGGTTGTAGGCTTCCGGCAGGCTCGGGGCCGCGCCGACCCGCAGATGCTTGCCGTCCTTGTCAAGGATCAGGATGGAGCACAACATCTGCGGTTGTTCGGTCTCCACCTGGCGCACGATGGCATCGAGGATGTCGTGCAGCTCGCTGCCGCGCGCCAGCATCTCCAGCACCTCGCCGCGTATCTGCTCGCGCTGCAATGCGCGCTCGCGGTCGGTCACGTCGGTGACGATGGAATAGAGCAGGGGCCGGCCGTGATGGTCGACCTGCCCGGAATGCACCTCGACCTCGCGCACCTCGCCCGAGGCCAGGCGATGCTGGAAACGGAAGAGCTGGCGCTGCTCGCCCAGTGCGAGCTCCATCTGCTGCTTCAGCAATTCCGGCGGCATGGTGTTGATCTCGGTGATGCGCATCGTGCGCAGTTTTTCCACCGGCCAGCCGTAATAGGTCGCGGCTGCGGGGTTCGCATCCACGATCAGGCCGTCCCTGGGGTCGATCAGCAGTTTGACGGCGGTGTTGTTGGAGAACATCGCGTGGTAGAGCTCCTCGTTCTCGCGCAGCTCCTGCTCGTTGTTCGCGATGTGTTCCTGCAGCTGGTTGAAACTGGATTGCAGCTTGCGGATCTCGCGGCTGCCTTCCTGCGGGATGCTGCGCAGGGGAGGGATCTCACCGCTGGAGAGCTTGTCGATCAGCTCGGCAGAGCGTGACAGCGGCGACAGCTCGCGGCGCAGGAATAGCCACAGCAGCAGGATGGCGAACAGGGAAACGATGCCTGCCACCTTGACCGCTTCGTTGCGCAAGTGGGCAATTCGCTCGAAGGCCAGGGAGGTCGGCATCACGCCGACCACGAACCAGCCGGCACTGGGGATGCGCTTGGCGGAGCTGAGTTCCTCGACGCCGCGCGACCCGACCGCGACCCCGGAGCCCTCGTAGCCGCCCAGGTAGCGGTCCAGCATCTTGTCGCTGCCGGGCGCGGGCAGCGGCTGCAGGATACGGTTCTTGTCGGTGGCCGTGACGATCAGCTTGTCGCGCGGCGAGACGATCAGGTAGTCGTTGCTGTTGTGGTGCGCCATGACATCGAAATCGCTCAGCAGGCTGCCGTCGCTCAGACTGACGATACCCGCGAGTACGCCGATGATGCGTTTGTCCTCGCCGAAGACCGGCACGGCGATGACCAGGCGCGGGTCGGTGACGAAACGCCCGAAGCCGGGCTTGGAGAGGGCCGGCATGCCGGTCGCCATCACCTCGCGGAAGAACTCGATCCCGGAGAAATCCGCGCTGCCCCGGTCGCCGATCTGCGGATAGTCGGCGATACCCTGGCCGTTGCCGGCAATGACGATGACGCCCAGGGTGCATAGCCGGTACAGGGCCTTGCGTTCCGCCAGAAAGGCGGTGATGCGGCGCCGGTCCGCCAACATCCGCGGCGTGATGGATTGCGCGGTCAGGGCGAGCGAATCGATGCGCAACTGGACGGCATTGCCGATGCGGTCGGCAACGAAGGCGACTTCCGAGAACTGCTGGCGGGACAGGGTGGTCTCCAACTCCCGATACAGGTGGGACGAGTACTGCCAGGTGAGCGTCCCGATGCAGAGCAGGAGCAGCCCCAGGGTGAACAGGGCCACCTTGACCTTCAGACTGAGATTTTGCAGTGCGCGGAACATGCCTGGATTCACCGTCTCTGTAGCACATCGCGTTGTGCGGTTGCGGCCGTATCGGCCGATCTGGCGGGGCAGGAGAAACCCCAAGGAAATTCTACACCTTTCCCTGCAGGTAGTTTTTGCGTTTCGTCTCCGGGAAATGCTCAATGGCGTAGCGCAGCATGGTGCGCGGCATGTCGTGGTAGTGCCGGCGCAGGAAGTCCTCTTCGGCAGCGGGGTCGCGCTTGCCCACCTCGCGCAGCATCCAGCCCACCGCCTTGTGCATCAGGTCGTGTTCGTCCTGCAGCAGGGTTGCGGCGATGCGCAGGGTGTCGTCGAAGTCGCTGCGGCGGATGAAATGGAAGGTCGCGATGATGGCGATGCGTCGTTCCCACAGCAGGGGAGAGCGGGCCAGTGTGTGCAGCAGCTTGCGCGGCCTGTCCTGCAGATGGCGGCCGACGATGTGCGGTGCCGAGATGTCGACCAGGTCCCAGTTGTTGATGCGCTGCGTGTGGTCCAGATACAGTCGGTAGGCATCGGCCTGTTCCTTGTCGTCGGCTCGCTGGTAGAACTGCATCAGCAGCAACAGCGCGAACAGCCGCTCCTCGTGGTAGCGCGAGGCCAGCAGGGCGGCGACGGTGTCGAGGCCGGCATCGCGATGTTGTTTCGCCAGCGCGCGCAGCGGCGGCACCTTGATGCCGAGGAACACATCGCCCTCGCCGTACTGTCCCGGCCCGGTCTTGAAGAAGCGTTGCAGGTTGGTCGCCGTCTCGGCCGAAGCGATGGCGCGCAATTCCTTCTGGACGGGGAGCGGTGCAACCATGTCGATGAAGCTAGGCGCGGCTCGCTACGATCAGGAAGATCGGGAATTCGCGCGCACCTTGTCCCTCGATCTCTTTGCGCACCGACGTGGCGGTGGTGTCGCGGACCTTCGCAAAGCCGGCGGCAAGCAGCAGATCGCGCAGTTTTGCGCGGTCGAAGCCAAGGTGAAATACGCCGGTGTTGTCGCCGTGGAAGGAGCCGTCTTCGCTGTCAAGGTCGGCGAAGGCGATCTGTCCGTGCGGCTTGAGCAGGCGCATCCATTCCTTGAACAGCGCGGCAGTATCGGGAATATGATGCGTCACCATGCTGCTCACGATGAGATCGTATTGTCCGGTGGCATGCGCGCCGCGTTCGAAATCCACCAGTTGGGTGCTGACGTTGCCGGGTTTGAGCGTGGCGATCTTGTCCTGCAGCACCGCGATCATGGCGGGGGAGCTGTCCGCACCGCACACGGATTTCACCCGCGACTGCAACTGCATCGCCAGCAGTCCGGTGCCGCAACCGTAATCCAGCACGTCCATCTGCGGCGTGAGCCGCACTTCGCGCAGGATGGCATTGCCCACGTCCTGCGCGATCTTCACGCGCGTCGGGTTGCTGTCCCAGCGCGAGGCAACTGCCTCGAAATCGCGTCTGACTTGTTCCATTGCTGTCAGCGACGGCGGCGCGTCGTCGTCGCACCGCCCATCAGCGAACCCAGCACACCGCGCACCAGTTGCCGACCAAGCTCGGCGCCGACAGTGCGCACCACGCTTTTCACCATGGCCTCGCCGGCGCTCTGGCGGCGATTGCTGCCGCCACCGAAGATGCCGCCCAGCATGCCGCCGATTCCGCCGCCCGCACTCTCGGCAGCAGGGGCGACTGCTGCCGTTGCCGCCTGCTTTTCTTCTGCGCGCCCCTTGATGATCTCGTACGCCGATTCACG
>JBQGEN010000029.1:0-6763 GCA_052039615.1 Sideroxyarcus sp.
TGTTGTTCCTCGTCGGATTTTTCGCCCATGGCATGTGCTTGGATGTGGCGCGGGTCCATCCACTCGTTGAGCAGGTTCACGGTCTCGCCCTTGCCGGCGCCGTCCACGCCGCCGACCAGAATGAGTACCTGGAATTTGGCGTTTTGCGCCAAGTCGAACTGCGCGTTCAGCAATTCCTCGCGCAGTTGCGGCACCTCCTTGTCGTAGGTCTTTTTGTCGATCTTGTGTCCGAGTTCGGCAGATTCAAACATGACGCCTCCTTGTTCAGAACTTAAATTTGATCCGGTGCGATGACCAGGCGCAACACGGCCTGTTCGTCGTCCGCGCGGCGGCTGAACCACCACACCGCGCCTTTCTTCATGTTCCAGCCCTCCGTCTTGCCGGTCATCAGCAGCGCGGCCAGTTCGCCCAGCCAGGGCTGGTGGCCGACCAGCATCACCGCACCGTCGGCGTCGGGCCAGCCGGATGCGGCAAGCGCCTTGTGCGCATCTGCCCGCGTCCCGATCGCGGGCTCGGTGTCGAAATGTTTGCTGCAGGCGGAGGCGGTCTGCTGCGCACGTAGCGCGGGGCTGACCAGGATGCGGGTATCCTTCGGCAGACGGGGCGCGAGGAAATGGGCCATGCGCTGCGCCTGGCGACGCCCCTTTTCGGTGAGTGCGCGATCGTTGTCCGGGACGCCGTCGGCGGCCTCGGCATGTCGCCACAGGATCAGCTCCATTTCGCCATCCTCCCTTTATTACACTATCGGTGAGCAGGATATACCGTATATACTGATTTCGCCATATTCATCCATGGAGGCCGCAATGACCGCAACCGCAAGCCGCAAGCCCGCCGCAAAGAAGGTCGCATCCGCACCCAGGACCGCCCCGGCCAAGATCGCCGCCAGGCCGGCGAAAAAACCGAAAAAGGACAAGAAGGCCGAGGGCAAGGTGAAGGTGGTGCGCGACAGCTTCACCATGCCGCAGGCTGATTACGACCTGATCGCGGAACTCAAGCTGAAAGCGCAGACCGCGGGCCTGCATGTGAAGAAGAGCGAGCTGCTGCGCGCCGGCCTGCAGGCCATGGCCAAACTGACCGTGGCGCAACTGAAGCGCACCGTGGCCGGCCTCGAGAAGATCAAGACCGGACGCCCCAGGAAGGTCTAGGACTCTCCTTCGGTGCAGGGCTGGCCGAGTTCCTGCAGCAACAGGCTCTGGGCGCAGGTGGCGGCGCCGCGGCCTGGCGTCTTGCGGTGCCAGAAGCCGTTGCAGTCCATCTCCCATGCCTGCACGTTGTCCTTCAGGTAGCTCTTCAGACCCTCGTCGATGACGCGCTTCTTGAGCTTGGCGTCGAGCAACGGGAAACACGCTTCGATGCGGCGGAAGAAGTTGCGGTCCATCCAGTCCGCACTGGCCAGATAGACGTCATCCGCCTGCTCGTTGCGGAAGTAGAAGATGCGCGTGTGTTCCAGGAAGCGTCCGATGATGGATATCACGCGGATATTCTCGGACAGCCCGGTCACGCCGGGACGCAAGGCGCAGACACCGCGCACGATCAGGTCGATCTTCACTCCCGCCTGCGAAGCCTCGTACAGCGCAGTGATGGTCTCCGGCTCCAGCAGCGCGTTCATCTTGGCGATGATGTGCGCGCGCTTGCCGGCCTTGGCCAGTCTGGTCTCGTTGCGGATCGCATCCAGCACATTGGTGTGCAGGGTGAACGGCGATTGCCACAGATGCTTCAGCTTGCTGGCCTTGCCCAGGCCGGTGAGCTGGGTGAACACCTCGTTCACGTCGGCGCACATCTCCTCGTTGCAGGTGAACAGGCCGAAATCGGTGTACAGCCGGGCGGTGCGCGGATGGTAGTTGCCGGTGCCCAGGTGCACATAGCGGCGCAGCCTGCCGTCCTCGCGCCGCACCACCATCAGCATCTTGGCGTGGGTCTTGTGCCCGACCACGCCATACACCACATGCGTGCCGACCGCCTCCAGACGCCCCGCCCAGTTGATGTTGGCTTCCTCGTCGAAGCGCGCGAGCAGTTCGACCACCACGGTCACCTCCTTGCCACGCTTGGCCGCCGCGATCAGCGCCTCCATCAGCTCGGAATCGGTGCCGGTGCGGTACACCGTCTGCTTGATCGCGACCACGTCGGGGTCGGCGGATGCCTGCTGGATGAAGTCGATCACGGGCCTGAACGACTGGTAGGGATGGTGCAGCAGCACGTCGCCCTTGCGGATCGCCTTGAACATGTCCGCCCCTTTCTTCTTCAGCAGGGTCGGCAGGCCGGGCACGAACGGCGGGAATTTAAGGTCGTCGCGCGCGACCTTGTCGGGGATGCCGATCAGGCGCACCAAGTTCACCGGGCCGTGCACGCGGTACAGGTCTTCGCCGCCCAGCTCGAACTGCTGCAGCAGGAAATCGGCCAGCTCGGCCGGGCAGTTGTCCGCCACTTCCAGGCGCACCGCGTCGCCGAAGTGGCGCTGCGGCAGTTCGCCTTGCAGGCTGATGCGCAGGTTCTTCACTTCCTCCTCGTCCACGAACAGGTCGCTGTTGCGCGTCACGCGGAACTGGTAGCAGCCCAGCACCTCCATGCCGGCGAACAGTTCGCCGACATGCGCGTGCAGGATGGAGGAGAGGAATATGAAGCCGTGCGGGCAGCCCGCGATCTCCGGCGGCACCGGGATGGCTCGCGGCAGCACGCGCGGCGCCTGCACGATGGCCTTGGCCGAGTTGCGGCCGAAGGCGTCCTTGCCCTGCAGTTCGACGGCGAAGTTCAGGCTCTTGTTGAGCACGCGCGGGAAGGGGTGGGCAGGGTCGAGTCCGATGGGTGTCAATACCGGCATCACTTCGCGCAGGAAGAAGTCCTTGACCCAGGCCTGCTGCGCCGTGTTCCATTGGGTGCGGCGCAGGAACTTGATGCCCTGCTGGGCGAGCGCCGGGATCAGCTCATCATTGAACAGCTGATACTGGCGCGCGATGAGCTGGTGCGTCGGCGCGTAGAGCCGCTTGAGGATCTGCGTGGCCTCCAGGCCGTCCGGGCCGCTGGCCAGACCGCCCAGCTTGGCCTGCTCCTTCAGGCCGGCGACGCGGATCTCGAAGAACTCGTCCAGGTTACTGCTGACGATGCACAGGTACTTCAAGCGTTCCAGCAGCGGCACGTTCGCGTCTTCCGCCTGTGCCAGGACGCGGCGGTTGAACTCCAGCAGGCCGAGCTCGCGGTTGAGGAAATTCTGGGCGGGAAAATTCTTTGCCATGGCCGGCGGAGTCCTGGGTGTGGGGACATAGGTTCGCGTCAGCGAACCGCGGTTCAGTGCTTCGGCGGGACGTAACCGGTCGGCATCTGCGTGCCGGCGCCGAAGAAGTAGTTCTCCATCTGCTCTGCGAGGTATTTGCGCGCTTGGGCGTCGGCCAGGTTGAGGCGGTTCTCGTTCACCAGCATGGTCTGGAACTTGATCCAGCCCTGCCAAGCCTCCTTGGACACATTTTCGAAGATGCGCTGGCCCAGCGCTCCGGGATAGGGGGGGCGATCCAGCCCCTCTGCTTCGCGACCGAGTTTTACGCACTGCACTGTTCTTGCCATGTTGATGTTCACTCCGTGAGTATGCTTGGGGATTGTGACATTACCGTGAATCCTTGCCCAAATCCAGCGGCTGCGCAGGATCGAACACGCTCCAGCCGTGCTTGCCGAGACGCTTGGCCTGATACATGGCGATATCGGCCTGCTGCATCAGCTTGACCGCGTTGTCCGGGCGAGCATCCGGCGCGCAGGCCGCGATGCCCATGCTGCTGCGGATGCGCACCTCATGTTCGTCGAAGCGGAACTGCAATTGCTCGATGGTCGCGATCACGCGCCGCGCCAGCGCCTCGACCTCGTGCCGCTCGGCATCGGCGACCAGGATGGCGAACTCGTCGCCGCCCAGCCGGTAAAGGTACTCGTTGCGGCGGGCCTGCAGCGTCAGCGCCTGTGCGAGGGCCTTCAACACCTTGTCGCCGGAAGGGTGGCCGTAGGTGTCGTTGATGTCCTTGAAATCGTCCAGATCGAAATACAGTAGCGTCAGGCGTAGGCTGTCGCGCTGGGCCTGGGCGAACATGCGCTCGATATCCTCCTCGAAGCGGCGCCGGTTATACAGGCCGGTGAGCGCGTCGCGCTCGGCTCGGGATTGCGCCTCGCGCAGGCGCACATACTCGTCGCTGACGTCCTCGAACATCCAGAGGCGGCCGATCAGGCGCTCGCCTCCGGCATCGGGCACGACGCAGGAGCGGCAGCGGATGACGCGGTCATCGAGCAGAGGAGTATCGAAGGGGGTGCCGGGGCCGTATTCCCTGGCCGTCGCATCCATGTGTTGCACGAAAGCATCCGGCTGCTCCGCCATCCGATGAGCATGCACGAGCAGGTCGCTGTCCTTGCGGCCGACATGATCCTCGCCCGCGGCCAGCCCCCACAGGCGGCGGCACTCCGGATTGACGTACTGCACCCGGCGCGCGGGATCGACGAACATGAGGCCGATCGGCAAGACGGAAACCAGCGCATTCAGGCGCGTCTGGTCGGCATACAGTTCGCGGGCCTGCGGCAGCGGCCCGGCGCGTTCACGCAGCGCGGCCGCCATGTTGCTGAAACTAGTGGCGAGCTTGCCCAGCTCGTCCTGCGGCAGGTCTCCTGGCATCCTGGCATCGAGGTTGCCCTGCGCCATGGATTCGCTGGCGTGCGTGATATCGCGCAAGGGTTTGACCAGGCGTCGCACCAGCAGGAAGTGCAGCGCGGCGCCGAGCGCGAGCCACACCGCAGCGATGATGAACAGTCGGGTGCGCAGTTCGAGCCCGAGCGCGCCGATGAAGCCGGCGTCCACGCCATACTGCAGCATGCCGAACGGCCGGCCCTCGTGGAGCAGCGGGATCGCGCCGCCGATGCAGCGGTTGCGTTCGTCGGCCAGGGCGGCCAGGGAAAGCGCCGGGTGCGCCACCGTGACGTCTCCGGCGGCCGCCAGCACGCGCCCGCGGTCGTCCTGCACGGAGAGGAAACAGTAACCGTGCATTGCCGCGACGTCACTCAGGAAACTGCGCAGATCGCGCGGGTCATGGGCGGCCGGACCGCGCATCAGGGCCATGGCGAGGATGTGCGTGCTCTGCTCCATGTCCCGCTCGATGTGGTGCAGCAGGAACTGGTTGAGCACCTGCAGCACGCTCAGCATCAGCACCAGCAGGCCGGCGCCGATGAGCAGCGCCGTGCTGAGAAAGAACTTGATCTGCAGCGGGCGGGAAAGCAGCCACTTGAGCATGAAGGTTCCCTGGAAACGGCTTCAGCGCAGCGCGCGCACGAACACTTTCGAGCGCCGCTGGTAGTTGTACAACGTCTTCTTCTGCGCCGGCAGCTGTTCGACGTCGACTTCCTTGAAGCCGCGCTCGATGAACCAGTGCGCGGTGCGCGTGGTCAGCACGAACAGCTTATGCAGCTTCATCGTCTGCGCCCGCGCCGCGATGTGCTTGAGCAGCGCATCGCCGTAGCCGTGACGGCGATAGGCCGGCTGGATGGCGAGGCAGGCGAGTTCCGCCGCCTTTTCGTCGGCGAAGGGATACAGCGCGGCGCAGCCGACGATGCGATGGTCGTGCTCCATCACCACGAAACGGCCGATTTCGCGCTCGAGCAATTCGCGCGAACGGCGTACCAGGATGCCCTCGGCTTCCAGCGGTTGCAGCAGCTGCAGAATGCCGCCGACATCCTCGATGGTCGCGTCGCGCAGGGTGTTGAGCGTGCTCTCCACCACCATGGTGCCGATGCCCTCGTCGCTGAACAGCTCCTGCAGCAGCGCGCCGTCGGTGTGGCGGCTGACCAGATGGGTGCGCGCCACGCCCGCCTCGCAGGCCTTGACGGCGCAGGGCAGAAACAGGCCAACGTCGTCCGGCAGCTTGCGCTTGGCGGAAAGCAGCTTGCCAGCCTCAGCCGCCGTCAGTTCGTGCAGCAACTCGCCTTTCTTGTCCTGCACGCCGTCCGTATCCATCAGGAAGATCAGCTTGTCCGCATCCAGCGCGATGGCGGTCGCGGTGGCGACATCTTCCAGCGTGAGGTTGAACACCTCGCCCGTGGGCGAATAGCCCAGCGGCGACAGCAGCACCACCTCGCCGAACTCCATGCGGTCCTGCAGGGCGGCGACATCCACTTTGCGCACGCAACCCGTGTGCATCAGGTCCACGCCGTGGATCACACCGATAGGCTGTGCGGTGATGAAGTTGCCGCCCGCCACGCGAATGTCGGCATTTGCCATCGGCGAATTCGCCAGGCCCACCGATAGCAGGGCCTCGATCTCCAGACGCACACGCCCGACGGCCTCCTTTACGCACTGCAGCGTCGCCGCGTCGGTAAGGCGGATGCCGTGGTGGTAGCGGCCCTCGATGTTTTCCTGCGTCAGGCGCTGCTCGATTTGCGGCCGCGCGCCGTGCACCAGCACCAGCCGAATGCCGAGCGCCGCCAGCAGGTTGAAGTCATGCGTCAGCTCAATGAATTTGCCGTCCGCCACCACCTCGCCGCCGAACGCGACGACGAAGGTCTTGCCGCGAAAGGCGTTGATATAGGGTGCGACGGAACGGAACCAGTTTACGAATTCGGTGGATTGAAAGGGCATGTCAGTCATTCGCCGGGATCTTTGGAATGCCCGCAATTAGACACCCAGAATAGAAAAATTGCCACGCGCCGCGTATTGTGGAAGCCGTTGCCTATACCATCACGCTTCGTCGAGCAGCTTGCCTGCGATGGCCCAGTTCTCATCGGGCAGCTCGTCAAACGCGATGTAGGT
>JBQGEN010000030.1:0-3154 GCA_052039615.1 Sideroxyarcus sp.
TAGCCACTGGCCGGCGACGATCGGGGTATCCTCCTCGAACTCCTTGCCGTTCTCCAGGTGGCAGCGCTTGCACGCTTCGTTGTAGACGGCCTTGCCCTTGGCGACCAGTGCAGGATCGACTGCCGCGCTCTGTGCTTTCGGCTTCTGTTTGGCGAAGTGCTCGGCCATGGCATTGATCTGCTCGTCGGTGTAGCCCTTGGCCAGACGCCCCATGACCGTGGCTTCGCGCTCGCCGCTCCTGAACTTCTTCATGGCATCGACGAAGAAGACCTTCGACTGTCCCGCCAGGCTGGGCATGCTCGGCCCGGCACTGGCGCCGCTGGTGCCGTGGCAACCGGCGCAGGCGTTGGACAGCATCTCCGCGCTGGGCGGCACGGCATATGCCGCCGCCGACACGACCAGGGCACCGAGTGCCAAGGCCATTTCACTCCATTTTCTTCTCATGTTCTGCTCCTCTTGTTGTGATTAACACACCCCCATGCGGGGGCGGCTGCTCCCACTTCCGGTACTGCTTGTTGTTGCGTACTGCGGTATTGCCGTGCTGCTGGTATTGCCTTGCTGCTGCAATGCTCGAATATCGTTCGCGTGTATCACTGCTTCACCGCATTGAAATCCGCCTCGGCGTTGTCCAGGCCGAGCGTGTAACCCAGCGACACCTGGTGGAAACGCCCGTCCGCATGGTCGTCGTGGATAGCGAAGCCGAGGTTGTAGAGCTTGCCCGCCTCGATGCTATGGTCGCCGACGCCGCCGCCCTTGAGGGTGCGCTCGAACACCACCGTCCAGTGCTTGCCGCTCTTCTTGCCCTCGGCCTTGATCAGGCTCTTGCCGCCGTCCATGTGGCGCGACTCCAGCACATAGCCGTCGACCGCCTTGTCCTTGCTGCGGAACTGCATCACATCCATGAACTTGCCTTCCTTGAGCGCCGCATCGATCTCGGCATCGGACTTCAGCTTGTCCCAGCCGCCACGCGTGTTGCCGGCCACGCTGAGCCCGGTGCGCGACTCCTTGATGTACTTGGTGGCGCCCTCGTCCCAGCCCAGCGCCTTGGCCTGGGGGTGAGCCTTGGCGCCCGCATCATTCGCATCCGACATGCCGCGCAGGTCCTGGTGGCAGGTCGCCCAGCAACCGCCGCGATCCGCATACTCGACCTTGTTCTCATCGAACATCACGGTCAGCTTGGTATCGTTCTTGGGATCCATCTTCTTGTCGCCGCCGCTCTTGGGCGTATCCCACTCGAAACGCAGGTAGAGCTTGTTGCCGTCATGCACGGCCTGCACCGAGACCGGGATGGAACCGGCCTTGCCCTTGGGCACGGCATTGTCCAGCGGCTGGCGCTGGTTGCCGACCGGCTTGCCGGCGACGATCTTGTCGCCGATCTCCACCGCATCAGTGTCGTGGCATTTCACGCAGGCACGCTTCTTCTCCAGGATCTGGTTGGCGGCGGAATGGTCCTTCTTGATCAGCACCCATTCCAGGCCGGACTGTCCCGGATAGAACAGCGGCACTTTGACGGCAGGCACTTTGCTCCAGTCCGGGGCCGCCAGCACGGGACCAGCGATCAGGGCGCTCAACAGGGTAACAGCGATCTTCTTCATCTTCATTGACTCCACTTGGTTGTTATGACCGCGGAGCGGCATGGTTGCCGCCCCGCCATGCAGCATCAGATTGCGGCCGGCGCTTCGTCTTCCTTTTGTTCCAGCTGTTGATGGACTGGCTTGTGCGCGATGCCCTTGTGGCACTCGATGCAGGTGATGTTGTCTTCCTGCGCTTCCTCATGCTTGATCTGCGAACGCGCCTTCTGCTTGGCCGGATCCATGGTGGCGAAGTTGTGGCAGTTGCGGCACTCCTTCGAATCGCGGCTCTTCATACGATCCCACACGCGCTGGGCCATCTCCAGCCGGTGCGCCTCGAACTTCTCCGGCGTGTCCACGATGCCCGTGATGTGGCCGACGATGTCGCGCGCCGCCACCAGCTTTTGCAGGGATTTGTACATGTAGTCGGTGGGGGTCTTGCTGCTCGCCACGTGGCAGTCCGAGCAGTTGACGGTGGTGCCGCTGCGGTTCTTGTAGTGAACCGTCTGCTTGAGTTCCTCGTAGGGAATGGTCATCTCGTGGCATGAGGTACAGAACTCGGAGCGGTTGGTCCACTCCATGACCGTGTTCAGACTACCCCAGATGATGATGCCCAATATCACACCGCCACCCAGCAGCGAAATGAACGAGCAGCGCGGTGGCCGCTTCAATCGCTTCCATATCCCTTCCTTGGGGGGTGCTTGTTTCTTCGCTTCTTCGACCATCTCTTCCCTTTCCTCTATGAAATTATTATTAGATTTAAGTTGAACGATGCAGCGGCCCGCCCATCAGCAAAATGGGCAGGCATGTTTTTTCAAATGTCGGATATCAGCTGATTTCCACCTCGTCGGTTCTGTTGTCGCCACGGTTGTCCAGCCAGGAGAGCGCGACCTTGTCGCCGGCCTTGCCGCCCCTGAAACGGAACACCAGATAGGGATTCTTGGATACGGAGGTGCCAAACTGTCCTTCCAGCACGGTCCTGCCGTTGTGCAGTGCCTTGAACTCGGTGATGTGCCAAGCCGGCACCAGCTTGCCAGCTTCGTCCTTGCGCCGCCCGTTCTCCATCTCGTGCTGCATCAGCACGCGGACCTCGGTGACGCCGTTCGCGACAGAAGCGCGGATCTTGGTCGGGTTGGTCATCAGCAGCCTCCCGCCGTGACTTTGACTTCCTGCGACACCCGGTAGAACTTGCCACCAGCCTTGACCAGCACGACGACGGACGAGGTCTGCGCCATCCGCACGCGAGTGGTGATGAAACCCTCGGTGCCTTGCGGGAAGACGAAGCTGTTCACCAGCATGGTGGGATTCTTGTCGACCAGGATGGATATCTGTTCGGTGCCGGGGAGCGCGCTCTCCACCGTGACCGGGACGACCGCGCCGTTCTCGGCGATCTCCGGCGCGGTGAGCTTGATGAGTGCACTGTTCGACGGGGCTCGCACGCCAAGCGCTTCCAGCGCCTCGTTCAGGGTCTTGGCCTCGAACGCTTTGCGGTCCACGCCGGCCCAGGCCGACGTTGGCAGCAATCCCAGCGTGGCAAGCAGGCTGAAAAGGCCCAGACCGACACCCGCCTTGAGAGCGTGGCG
>JBQGEN010000031.1:0-9728 GCA_052039615.1 Sideroxyarcus sp.
TGTGGGAAGTCGGCCTCGACCTGCAGGAAGGCGCGGACATGGTGATGGTCAAGCCGGGTATGCCCTACCTCGACATCGTGCGTCGCGTGAAGGACGAGTTCAAGGCGCCGACCTTCGTCTATCAGGTCAGCGGCGAGTACGCCATGCTCAAGGCTGCCGCGCAGAACGGCTGGCTGAACGAGGAAGCGTGCGTGCTGGAAGCGCTGCTGGCGTTCAAGCGCGCCGGGGCGGACGGGATATTGACCTACTTCGCGCTGGATGCGGCGCGTTGGCTGAAATCAGGCGGCTAACAAGGTTTCCACTGCCGCAATATCCGCGTGCGTATCGGGATGGCGGCTGCCGCTATGGTGGGCGTTTTCGGGCAGGACGATGATGTGTATCTGAACACCGGATTCGCCGATCAGGGTATAGCTCGGCACGCTCTCCTCATGCCCCCCGATACGCACTCTCCATTCTCCATCCTCGAATTCCAGGTTGTGCTTGAGCAGGAACAGCAACACGGCCTTAGTGTCGTCGGAGAACAGCATCAGGTTGATGTCTGAATGCGCGCCTGCGGCGCCGCTCAACACCGAACCGGTGAGATAGGGATGGAACTGCTCCATCAGGCGCATGGCGGCGAGCGCTTCCTCGCGTAGCTGACGCAGGATGTCCGGATGGGTCTCGTGCTGATAGAGGGCGCGGTAGCTGTGTAGCGCGTCGTCCACTTCCTGATTGCTGGGCAGATGCTGCGTGTCGGATGCGCCTAGCTGGCGGGCAGCCTTGTGCTTGGCCATGGCGTGGTCGGTGATGCCGTCTTCGGCCATCAGTTTGGCAGCCTGATGGGCGAGCTGTTCGCGCATCAGGTCGCGGCGCTGGGTGTGAACTTTGCTCATTAGAAGAGTTGGTCGTTAATTGTGTCCGCCGGCCGGTTTTCTTCCGCAACGGTGTCACCCTGTTCCGCCGGAAGATTCTCTTCATAGAAATACTCGATGCGGGTGCCGTGAGGGTCGCGCAATCCGTTATCGTTGATGCGCACCGCATTGACATGCTCCGGGATGGAATATTCGACCTCGGCCACGTCCTTCAGCGCCTTTTCCATATAGCCCATCCAGATGGGCAAAGCCGCGCCACCGCCAGTTTCCCTTTCGCCCAGACTCTGCGGGTCGTCGTAGCCCATCCAGGTAACGGCCACAAGCGTGGGATGGAAGCCGGCGAACCAGGCATCCATGGAATTGCTGGTGGTGCCGGTCTTGCCCGCAAGGTCGCGCCGGCCAAGCTCCATGGCGCGGATGGCGGTGCCGTGCTTCACCACATCCTGCATCATGTTGACCATCGTGAAGGCGTTGCGCACATCGATGACCTGCTCCGCGCCCGCGCCCGCCACGACAGGCGCTGCCTGGGCGATGATATTGCCCTGCCCGTCCAAGATACGCTGGATGAAATACGGCGTGACGCGATATCCACCATTGGCGAACACGGAATAGCCGCCCATCAACTGCATGGGCGTGACCTCGCCGGCACCTAGCGCCATGGTAAGGAAAGGCTTGATCCTGTCCTTGCCAAAGCCGAACTTGGTGATGTAATCCTGCGCATAGTCCACGCCGATTGCCTGCAGGATGCGAATGGAGACGAGATTCTTGGAGCGGGTCAATCCCTGGCGCATGCGCATCGGGCCGTCGAATTCGCCGTCATAGTTCTTGGGCTGCCAAAGCTCCTCGCCGGTCTGTGCGAGGTCAAGCACCAGCGGCGCATCGTTGATGACGGAAGCGGGGGTGTAACCTTTTTCCAGCGCGGCGGAGTAGATGAAAGGCTTGAAGCTGGAGCCGGGCTGGCGCCATGCCTGGGTGACATGGTTGAACTGGTTGCGATAGAAGTCGAATCCGCCGACCAGCGCCCGGACCGCGCCATCGCGCGGGTCGGCCGAGACGAAGGCGGCCTCGATCTGGGGCAGCTGCACGATCTCCCAGAGATCCTTCTCGTTCTTGTATACACGGATCAGCGAACCGGCGCGAATGCGCCGGTTCAGGGCCACTTTGTCGCCCAGCGCCGGCTGCGCCAGACGCAGGCCTTCGCTCCGGATTTCCACGACTTGGCCATTCCTGCAGTAGGCACGGACACCCTTGGCGGACACGGATTGCACGACGGCGGGAATCAGGTCGTCGCCGTCAGGAACCTCATCCAGCGCGTGCGCCAGCGATTCGTCGGTATCATACTTTTTCAGATCGATATAGCCTTCCGGACCGCGATAGCCATGGCGCGCCTCGTATTCCATCACGCCCTTGCGCAGTGCCGCATAGGCGGCGGCCTGATCCTGGGCGCGGATGGTGGTGTAAACGCTGTAGCCCTGGGTGTAGGCCTCCTCCTGGAAGCGGTCATACATCTCCTGCCGCACCATCTCTGCGACATGGCCGGCATTGACGGCGAACGCCTGATGGTGTGCGACCTGTCTTGCGCCGAGGGGCTCATTCTGCGCCGCCTCGTATTGCGCCTGGTCGATATAGCCCAAGTCGTGCATGCGTCGCAGGATGTACATCTGGCGCAATTTGGCGCGTTGCGGATTCACCACCGGGTTGAAGGCCGCGGGCGCCTTGGGCAATCCGGCCAGCATGGCCATCTCGGACAGGGTGAGTTGGTTGAGGGCCTTGCCGTAATAGATTTGCGCGGCGGAAGCGAAGCCGTAGGAGCGTTGCCCAAGGTAGATATGATTGACGTAGAGCTGAAGGATCTCGTCTTTGGTCAGGTTGTGCTCGATCTTGAAGGAGAGCAGCATCTCGTTGAACTTGCGCGTCAACGTTTTCTCCTTGGAAAGGAAGAAATTGCGCGCAACCTGCATCGTGATGGTGCTGGCTCCCTGCTTCACGCCGCCCGATGAAAAATTCGAATAAGCCGCTCGTAGCACGCCGATATAGTCCACGCCACCGTGCTCATAAAAGCGATCGTCTTCCGCCGCGAGGATGGCTTTTTTCATGGCATCGGGGACATCCTCGATCCTGACCAGTTCGCGCCGCTCTTCGCCGAACTCGCCGATCAATGTGCCCTCGGCGCTGTAGACTCGCAACGGCATTTTGGGACGATAGTCGGTCAATGTTTCCAGAGTCGGCAGCGTCGGATAGGTGAGTATCGCCGCGAAAACGAGCAGCAGGATCGGTAGTAACGGCAGGGCGAGTGCGACAAGTGCGGGATAGAACCACCAGCGAGAGGACATGACGAGCGTTCACAAAAAATATTGCGGGATTATATCTTCTCGCGCACGGATTAAGCGCGCATAGAAAAAACTTTACACTCGCGGGAGTTATTGCTAGGATTTAAACCACTTTGTACGGAAACGCGCTAACTAGCATATGATCAAAGGAAATTTTGATATCCCGTTAGACTTCCTGAGCACTTCCACGCCACCCCTGATCGGCGTGGACATCAGTTCGTCCTCCGTCAAAATGGTGGAGTTGAGCGCGGCGCCGAAGAAGAGCGGGTATGTGGTCGAGCGCTACGCCATCGAGGCGTTGCCGAATGACGCCGTGAGCGACGGCAATATCAACAACCTGGATGCAGTGGCTGACACGATGAAGCGCGCGTGGAAGCGACTGGGTTCGCGCATCAAAAACGTCAGTCTGGCATTGCCTGCCGCGGCGGTGATCAGCAAGAAGATACTGCTGCCTGCCGGCCTGCGCGAGGAGGATCTGGAATATCAGGTCGAAACCGAGGCCAATCAGTACATCCCTTTTGCGCTGGAAGAAGTCAATCTGGACTTTCAGGTGATTGGTCCCGCGCCGAACAACCCGGACGAGGTCGAAGTGCTGCTGGCAGCGTCGCGCAAGGCCAACGTCGAGGATCGCGTTGCCGCGGCCCAATCGGTGGGCCTGAAAGCGATCGTGGTGGACGTGGAGCCTTATGCTGCGGAAGCGGCGTTCGAGATGATACGCACGCAGTTGCCGGGAGGGGCGGAAGACCAGTGCATCGCGCTGGTGGATATCGGGGCCAACGTGATGAATGTGAACGTGCTGCGCAACGGCCAGTCGGTCTATATGCGCGACCAGCAGGCAGGTGGTGCCCAGCTCACGCAACAGATACAAAATGCCTTTGGCCTGTCTGCGGAAGAGGCCGAATCGGCGAAGCGCAACGGAGGGTTGCCCGAAAACTACGAAAGCGACGTGCTGTCGCCGTTCCGCGAGAACATCGCCATGGAAGTGTCGCGCGCGCTGCAGTTTTTCTTCACATCGACGCAATACAACGAGGTGAACTACATCGTCCTGGCTGGAGGCTGTGCGGCATTGCCGGGACTGGACGAGGCGGTGGCGACCCGGACCCAAGTCAGCACGCTGGTGGCCAATCCGTTCGAGCTGATGACACTGTCCAGTCGCATCAAGCCGCGCCAGCTGCAAATGGATGCGCCAGCCCTGATGATCGCCTGCGGTCTGGCGATGCGGAGGTTCGATCCATCATGATGCGCGTCAATCTGCTACCGCATCGCGCGGAGAAACGCAAGGCCAGGCAGCTGCAGTTCATTGTGTTGAGCGGCATCTCGCTCGTGCTCGGTGCGGTCGTCGTCGGTCTGGTCCATGCCGCTATCAGCGCCCAGATCTCTTATCAAGAGCGGCGTAACCAATACTTGACGCAAGAGATCGCGATACTTGACAAGCAGATCGACGAAATCAAGAAGTTGCGCCAGCAGACCCAGTCCTTGCTGGCGCGCAAGACGGTGGTCGAAAATCTGCAGAGTACCCGTTCGGATGTGGTTCATTTGCTCGACCAGATGCTGCGTATCCTGCCGGAAGGGGTATATCTGAAAAGCATCAAACAGACCGGAAACAAAATCGCCATAGTCGGCAATACTCAGTCCAACGCACGGGTTTCGACGTTGATGCGCTCAATCGAAGATTCGCCCTGGCTAGATTCGCCGACGCTGATCCAGATTCAGGCATCGGCCGCGGGTGGTGCCCGGATCAGCGAATTCTCGCTCACGTTCAACCTGACCAAACAAGCCGCGCCGTCGGAAGCGAAGGGTTAGGAGGCAGCATGAACTTTCTGGAAGAACTGAAGAATATCGATCCCAAAATGCCAGGGAACTGGCCGTGGCTGATCAAGGGCGCTGCATTCCTGGCAATGTTTGTCGCGGTGATCGCCGCGGGGGCGGTGTTCGACTGGCAGGCGCAGTGGGAACAGTTGAAAATGGTGCGTCAGCAGGAGGAACAACTGCGCGAAACCTTTTTGACGAAAAAGCGCCAGGCCATTAACCTGGACATCATCAAAAAACAATTGATCGATACGCAACAGTCCTTCGGGGCTTTGCTCAAGCAGTTGCCGAGCAAATCCGAGATGGATGCGCTGCTGACGGACATCAATCAGGCAGGCCTGGGGCGCGGACTGCAGTTCGACCTGTTCAGGCCGGGCAAGGAGGTGCCAACGGGCGTGTTCACCGAGCAGCCGATCGCGATCAAAGTGACAGGCAATTACGATGATCTGGGCAATTTCGCCAGCGACATTTCGCAATTGCCGCGTATTGTGACGTTGAACAATATCAGCGTGAATCCCGGGTCGGCAGGTGTGTTGACCATGGACGCCACCGCCAAGACTTACCGCTATCTGGATGAGGAAGAACTGGCCGCGCAGCGGCGTGCAGCCCAACCTGCGCGGGGAAAGAAATGAGAACGGCCTATCTGTTATTGCTGGCGTCGTTGCTGCTCGCGGCCTGCGGCGGAGAAGAATTCCAGGATCTGCGCGACTTCGTCAAGAACGCCGGCGCCGACATGCGCGGCAAGGTCGAGCCGCCGCCGGACATCAAGCCCTATGAGCCGTTTACCTACGACAACGATGCGGCGCTGCCCGACCCGTTCAAGCCGCGCAAGTCCGATGCCAGGACCGCAAGCCGTGCTGCCGGGGGGAACCAGCCCAATCTGGACCGCCCCAAGGAAGAACTGGAAGACTATCCGCTGGAAAGCCTGAAAATGGTGGGATATCTGTTCCAGAAAAACGTCGGACACGCGCTGATTCGTTCCACCGAGGGCAAGATATACCGGGTCAAGGCGGGAAACTATATCGGTCAGAATTTCGGCCAGATCATTTCGATTTCCGAGGCTGAGATGAAGATCAAGGAAATGGTTCAGGACAGCGCGGGTGATTGGACCGAGCGCGAGAGCGTCCTGCAACTGGTGGAGCAATGAGGAGCGAATATATGAGCCAGCAAATAAAACCCGTTCACGGCATTGTCCGATTGGCTGCAGTGATGTTGTCGGTATTCGCGCTTGGCGCGCACGCGCAGGCGGGCGCGGATTCCGCAGAGTTGAACAACATCCAATCCATTAGCGCAAGCCATGAACTGGGCGGCCGAATCATTGTTACCGTGGCCATGAAGGCGGCGCCGAGCCGAGCGCCGGCCGCCTTCACCATCAATACGCCGCCTCGTATTGCGTTCGACTTTCCCAATACCGAGAACGCTCTTGGCAGGTCGACACAGGAATTCGGTGAGGGGGATCTGCGCAGCGCCAATATCGTCCAAGCCGGCAGCCGCACGCGACTGGTGATCAATCTGGCCCAGATGCTCAGTTATGACACAAGGATCGAGGGCAACAATCTGCTGATCACCCTGCAGAAAAAGGGCACGAGCGTGGCCGGGACTGCTGATGTCGCCCATTTTGCCGATGCGCAGCCCGGTATGCAGGCACACAGTCTGCGCGACGTGGATTTTCGCCGCGGCAAGAACGGCGAAGGGCGGGTTCAGATCGACCTGTCGGATACCGATATCGGCATCGATATCAAACAGCAAGGACGTTTGCTGCTGGTGGACTTTCAGCGCACCAGCCTGCCGCGAAATCTCCAGCGCAAACTGGATGTGTCGGATTTCGCAACCCCGGTACAGTTCGTGGAAGCGTTCACCCAGGGCGAGGCCACGCGACTGACGATCGAACCCAAAGGGTATTGGGAATATTCCGCATACCAGACGGACAACAAGTTCATCATCGAGATAAAGGCGATCGTCGAGGATCCGAATAAGCTGGTCAAGGGTTCCCAGCCGGGATATGCGGGTGAAAAGCTTACGCTGAATTTCCAGAACATCTCGACGCGGGAGGCATTGAGCGTGATCGCCGATTTCACCAGCCTCAACATGGTGATCAGCGACACCGTCTCGGGCAGTCTGACCTTGCGTTTGAAGGATGTGCCGTGGGACCAGGCGCTGGACATCATCCTGCAAAGCCGGGGCCTGGACATGCGCAAGAATGGCAACGTGATCCAGGTGGCTCCGCGCGAGGAAATTGCGGCCAAGGAAAAGCTGGATTTCTCTGCGCGCCAGGAAATAACCGAGCTGGAGCCGCTGCGCACCGAGTCTTTCCAGGTGAGCTACGCAAAAGCGGAAGAGTTCGCCAAGCTGCTGACCAACGCGCAACAGCGCATGCTGTCCAAACGCGGCAGCGCGGTCACGGACAAGCGCACCAACATGCTATTTGTTCAGGATACTCCGGCGCATCTGGAGCAGGTACGCAGCTTCATCAAACAGCTGGATATCCCGGTGCGCCAGGTGATGATCGAGGCACGTTTCGTCGAGGCCGGCGATACTTTCAATCGTACATTGGGCGGTCGTCTCAGCTACTCGGGGCCGGAAACGAGCGTGGCCGGCGGTGGCTTCCCCATCGCGGGCAATGTCAATGGAGCAATGTCGGGCAGCGTGAACCTGCCGGGCGCGGGCTCGGTGACCGGCGGCCTGACCCTGACACTGTTCAATGCCCTGGCAACCAAAACGCTGCAACTGGAACTGAGTGCCGCGGAACTGGACGGCAAAACCAAGAACATCGCCAGCCCGCGCGTGGTGACGGCGGACAAGACAGCTGCCAGCATCGAGTCCGGTGTCGAAGTGCCATATCTGCAGGCATCAAGCAGCGGCGCCACCAGTGTCGCTTTCAAGAAGGCGGTATTGGGCCTTAACGTCACCCCCCAGATCACTCCGGACGACCATGTTGCCTTGAGCGTCGCGGTCAGCCAGGATTCGGTGGGCGCCATCTTTGCCGGCGTGCCCAGCATCAAGACCAAAAAAGTCACGACGGAAGTGCTGGTGGATAACGGCGGCACGGTCGTCATCGGCGGTGTCTATACGCAGGATGAATCGGACGGAACGGAGCAGATCCCGCTGCTCGGCGATATACCGCTACTCGGCTGGTTCTTCAAGACCAACAACGTGGTGAAAGCCAAGAAAGAACTGTTGGTGTTCATCACGCCCAAGATACTGAAGGAAAGCCTGGGCATGAAATAGCTTCGGCTAGCGCCCAAAGCGAGGCCCGGCCAGCGCCGGGCCTTTCTTTTGGCGAAAGACGAATAGCGAGTTTCCGCTACAATCACGGCCATGGGCAAAACGACACCAGACAAGCGGATTTCGGGCAATATCATCCTGATTGGCATGATGGGCGCAGGCAAGACCACCGTGGGCAAGCTGCTGGCCAAGCAGCTTGGCAAGACCTTCATCGACAGCGATGAGGAGATCCAGCGACGCACCGGCGTGTCTATCCCGCATATTTTCGATGTCGAAGGCGAGGCTGGCTTCCGCTCGCGCGAGAGCGGCGTGATCCAGGAGTTGCTCGGGCAGGACAATATCGTGCTGGCGACCGGCGGCGGCGCGGTACTCAACCCGCAGAACCGCGCCATGATGAAGCAGAACGGTGTCGTGGTGTACCTGAAGAGCAACGTGCACGACCTGTGGCAGCGCACCCGTCATGACCAGAACCGGCCCCTGCTGCAGACGGACAATCCGCGCGCCAAGCTGCAGGAGCTGCTGGACCAGCGCGAGCCGTTGTACGAAGAGTCGGCAGATGTGATCGCCCATACCGGCAGGCAGAGCGTGCAGCTTCTGCTGGAGCGGCTGCAACATACACTGAGAGATTTGGAGCACATGACAGAAGACGAGCAGAAGATGCAGAGCCTGAACGTGGGGCTGGCCGAGCGCAGCTACCCCATCCACATCGGCAGCGGATTGCTGGACTGTGTCGAATTATTGCTGCCGCACATCCCGCGCAAGCGCACGGTCATCATCAGCAACACTACAGTTGCCCCGCTCTATCTGGAACGGCTGAGCGAGGGTTTGGCCGCACATGGGGTGCAGGTGCAGTCCGTCGTGCTGCCGGACGGCGAGCAGTACAAGAGCGGCGAATCGCTGAACACGATCTACGACGCCTTGCTTTCGGCGCGCAGCGAGCGCAGCACCCCGCTTATCGCGCTGGGCGGCGGCGTCATTGGCGACATCACCGGCTACGCTGCGGCGACCTATCTGCGCGGCGTCCCCTTCATCCAGATCCCCACCACGCTGCTGTCGCAGGTGGATTCCTCGGTCGGCGGCAAGACCGGCATTAATCACCCGCTGGGCAAGAACATGATCGGCGCGTTCTACCAGCCGCGCGTGGTGCTGGCCGACACCTCCACACTCGACACCCTGCCGGACAAGGAGCTGCGCGCAGGCATCGCGGAAGTCATCAAGTACGGGTTGATTCGCGACCTGCCTTTCCTCGCATGGCTGGAAGCGAACATCGAGAAATTGCTGGCGCGCGACACGAACGCACTGCAATACGCCATCGCGCGCAGCTGCCAGAACAAGGCCGAGGTGGTCGGCGCGGACGAACGCGAGAGCGGCGAACGCGCGCTGCTGAATCTCGGGCATACGTTCGGCCACGCGATCGAAGCAATGACGGGTTTCTCGCACTGGCTGCACGGCGAAGCTGTCGGCTGCGGACTGGTGCTCGCGTCGGATCTGTCGCGCCGGCTCGAGTTGCTTG
>JBQGEN010000032.1:0-5741 GCA_052039615.1 Sideroxyarcus sp.
TCGCCCTTCAGTCCGCGCGGATAGCCGCTGCCGTCCATGCGCTCATGGTGCTGATATGCAATGTCCGCCACCGGCCACGGAAAATCCACGTTCTTCAGGATGTCGTAGCCGGCCTGGGGATGCCCTTTGATCAACAAGTACTCGGCCTCAGAAATCTTGCCCGGCTTGGAGAGTATCTCCGCCGGTACGATGATCTTGCCGATGTCGTGTATATAACCGCCGACCCGCAGCCCCTCGATGCGGTGCGCGTCGAGCCCCAGCTCGGTGCCGATGGCGACTGCGATCAGCGCCACGCGTTTCTCGTGCCCGGCGGTGTAGGGGTCGCGCATCTCGACCAGGGTGGTTGCCACCTCGATGGTGTGCATGAAGGAATCTTCAAGTTGCGCGACATAGCGCTGGATCTGCTCTTCGGCGCGCTTCCTCTCCGACACGTCCTGCATCATGCCGATGATCGCAGGACGCCCGCCGTGCGTCGCCCGCGCGCCATGCACGCCGACTTCGATGAGGCTGCCGTCCTTGCGCAAGGCGGTGAAGCCGTAGCTGATGCTCTGAGTTTCCTCTGCAAGGCGGCTGCGTATGTTCTCGGAGACAAGATCGCGATCCTTCTCGGCTACCAGCGATGTTGGCTCGACGCCGATCAGCTCGTCGGCCGAGGCATAACCGAAAATCTCCGCGAAACGCGGATTCACATAGACGAAGCGGCCATCCTGGATGATGTAGATGCCGGCAAGCGATTGCTCGACCACGCCGCGAAAACGCAGTTCCGATTCGGCGAGCACCTGTTCGGAACGCTTGCGTTCCGCCTCGTGGGCGAAATTGTCCAGTGCGAAGCTGACGTCCGCCGCCATCTCGACCAGCAGCTTGCGTGCGGCTTCGTCGAAGGCATTGATTGCGCCGGAATACAACGCGAAGGCGCCGATGGCTGCACCGTTGCGCAGCAGCGGCAGTGCGGCCAGAGAACCCCAGCCAAAGCGCTCGCCGCGCTCATGCCATGGCGCGGTGAGCGGGTCATACTGGAAATCCTGGCACCACTGCGGCCGGCTGCTGCGGTTCGCGACCCCGACCGGGCCGCGCCCGGCGGGGTCGTCGGCATCCACCGAGATGCGGATGCCCTCCAGGTATTCAACACCTTCGCCACATGAGGCGACGGGCCCGACTGTGCCGGTCGCCTCGTCCAGCAAGCCTATCCACGCCATCTTCATGCCGCCGAATTCGACTGCGTCGCGGCAGATCTGCGGGAACAGTTCATCCGCACTGGTGCAGCGCACGATGGCCTCGTTACACTGGCTCAGCGCCGCATAGAGTCGCGTCAGCCGCTGGATTTCACCTTCCGCAGCCTTGCGTTCGGTGATGTCTTCGAGGATGTGGATCGAGTGCAGGTACTCTCCCTGCGCGTCGAACACGGGGGAAGAGCGCGAGCGGATGATCTTGCCGTTTTCCAGCGTCAATTCTTCTGTCTCTTGCTGCCCAGTCTTCAGGGCAAGACGACAGGTGGCCAGCGGCCCTGCAAGCTTGGGAAATATTTCGAAGTACGGCTTGCCGATGAATTCATCGAATGCCATGCCGGCTCGTGCGGCGTACGCATGGTTGGCGCGCAGGATGCGATATTCCGCGTCGTGCAGAAAGATCGGATCGGGCACCACATCCAGCGCGACCATCCATTGCTGATGCGCCTGTTCGATCTTGTTGCGCGCCTTTTCCAGGTCTTCGAGCATGAACAGCAATGCGTTGCGCTGCTCGGCCTCCGGCTCCCCGGTTTCAGCAGGATGTTCTGCCGTATCCATTCCCGATGGGCCCACCATGAAACTGCCTGTGGCTTCGCCAGCCTGGCCGGAGGAGGTCCGCATGCGCAGCAGGGCGTTTTCTTCCACCAGTTTCTTCATGCGCAATTCGCGCCCGACCACCAGCTTCTGGAAGCGCCTCAGTTCGTCGAGTTGCCGTTCGAACAGGGCATTTTGATTCAATGGCCGGTAGACCAGGAAGTAGAGTATCGGGGAAACGATCGCGGTGAGCAGGACAGGGTCAAGTAATTGCCATTCCTCATCCCGCAGTGCCGGGGAATGGACGATCCCGAGCAGCAGCATGATCAGGTATTCGGTCAGCAGGATGATCAAGCCAACCGCGAATACCACTCGCACCGGAGTATTCAGGATTATTGACTGCTTCTTCATATTGGCTCCAACGTTCCGGACGCTGCGGTGGGCGGGATCTTCGCAGGGCTTTCCTAAATGTCTTCCGGAATCATCTTGATCGCCCCGCAAGGGCATTCGGATGCGCAGATGCCGCAGCCCTTGCAGTAATCGAAGTTGTATTGGAAGCGCTTGCCGGGGCCGAGCTTGATCACGGCGTTGTCGGGGCACACGCCGTAGCAGTTGTCGCACTCGAAGCAGTTGCCGCAGGACATGCAGCGCCGCGCCTCGAACAGTGCATTGCTCTCGTCCAGCCCGCCCACCACCTCTTCGAACGTGCTCTGACGGCGGATGATGTCCAGCACCGGGCGCACGGTCTTGGGCGCGTCGGAGTAGTACCAGGGGTGCAGCATGTTGAAGGTCGCGACCTCGTGTTTGGGGGCGGGCTTGTATTCCGTGCCGCGCAGCCAGGCGTCGATGTTGCGCGCGGCCTTCTTGCCGTGGCCGATGCCCACCGTCACGGTGCGCTCGGACGGCACCATGTCGCCGCCGGCGAAGATGCCGGGGTGGCCGGTCATCATGTTGGGCGCGACCTGCACCACGCCGTCCCTGACCTCCAGCCCCGGTGCGCCGTCAAGCAGCGACAGGTCCACGTCCTGCCCCAGCGCCAGTATCAGCGAGTCGGATTCCAGCGTCTCCAGTTCGCCGGTGGGCTGCGGGAAGCCGGTCGCGTCCAGCACCATCTTTTCCACGGTGAGGGTGCCCGCGTCGCTCACGTTCTTGATGGTCGAGAGCCACTTGATCAGGATGCCTTCCTGCAGCGCCTCCTCGACCTCGAAATCGTGTGCCGGCATCTTCTCGCGCGTGCGGCGATAGACGATGATCGCCTCGCTCGCGCCCAGCCGCTTTGCGGTACGCGCCACGTCGATGGCGGTGTTGCCGCCGCCGTAAACCACCACGCGCCGCCCCAGCATGGGTTTCTCTTCGCCTTCCATCGAGCGCAGCACCGACACCGCGTCCAGCACCTTGGCCGCGCTGCCCGCGGGGATGTAGGCGCGCTTGCCGATGTGCGCGCCGACGGCGAGGAAGGCGGCATCGAAGCCACCGGCTTTCATGCTCTGCTCGATGTTTTCCACCTTGGTGTTCAGTTTCAACGTCACACCGAGGTCGAGGATGCGCTGCACCTCGGCTTCGAGCACGTCGCGCGGCAGGCGGTATTGGGGGATGCCGAAACGCATCATGCCGCCAGCGAGCGGACCGGCTTCCTGGATCTCGACTGCGTGGCCGACGTGGGCCAGATGGTAGGCGGCGGACAAGCCCGACGGACCGGCGCCGACGATCAGCACTTTCTTGCCGGAAAGTTCCTTCGGCCGCTCGAACTTCCAGCCGCGCTTGATCGCCTCGTCGCCGAGGAAGCGCTCGACCGAATTGATGCCGACCGCCTGATCGAGCTGGCCGCGGTTACAACTGGTTTCGCACGGGTGATAGCAGACGCGGCCCATCACGGCGGGCATGGGGTTGTCCTGGACCAGCACGCGCCAAGCCGCCTCGTAGTTGCCGGACTCCGCTTCATACAGCCAGGCCTGGATGTTCTCGCCGGAGGGGCAGGCGTTGTTGCACGGCGGCAGGCGATCCACATAGACCGGGCGCGAGGTACGCCAGGAGCCGGTGTGGTTGGCGAGCGAGGAACCGGGGTCGAGCGTGATCGCAAAGGGCTTGTCCATCATTTCGCCTCCTCGTCGAGCAGATCGTATTTGCGGATGTTCTTGTCGGCGATCGCCTGGATCCTGGCGATGGTCTCCACCGCCGGGTGCTTGCCGAACAGGTGGGCGTAGCGCTTCTGCGGCTTGAGATAATCCTCCACCGGCAGCCTGCGCCGTATCTTCAGAACGCCGGTGACTTCGCCGTACTCGGCTTCGAACACCGGGAACAGCCCGGTTTCCTTGACCAGGCGCGCGATGTTGATGGACTGGTCGGAGGCCAGACCCCAGCCGAGCGGGCAGGGCACGTAGATGTGGATGTACTTGGCGCCGCGGGTGCCGATGGCGCGCCTGACCTTGTATTCGAGGTCGCGCAGGTCCGCCACCGTCGCCGTGGCGACGTAGGGGATGCCGTGCGCCATGGCGATCTCCGGCAGGTTCTTGCCCTGGCCGAACACGTTGCCCGGTTCCGGGCCGACCGGCATCGTCGTCGCGGTGCGCGCGGCGGGCGGGGTCTGGCTGGAGCGCTGCACGCCGGTGTTCATGTAGGCCTGGTTGTCGTAGCAGATGTAGAGCACGTCGTCGTTGCGCTCGAACATGCCGGACAGGCAGCCGAAGCCGATGTCGGCCGTGCCGCCGTCGCCGCCCTGTGCAATCACGCGCACATCGTTGCGACCCTTGGCCTTGAGTGCCGCCGCGATGCCGGTAGCCACCGCCGGTGCGTTGCCGAACAGGGAGTGGATCCACGACACCTGCCACGAGGTCTCGGGGAAGGGGGTGGAGAACACCTCCAGACAGCCGGTGGCATTGGCCGCGATCAGCTGCTTGTTCGCGGCCTGCATCGCCGCGTCGACCGCATAGCGGGCGCCCAGCGCCTCGCCGCAGCCCTGGCAGGCGCGGTGGCCGGAGTTGAGCGAGTTGGTGCGCGTCATGTTGGCCTGCACGCTGCGCTCTTCCGGCGCCAGCAGGCGGTTGCCCACGGTGAACGTGCCGGTCTGGTAAAACTTCACGGGTTGGAATGACATGGCGTTCTCCTTAACCGATCTTCGAGGCGACCGTGCCCAGATCGCGCAGCATGTTCTCGGCGATGGGGCCGGAGCGGCGCGTCTGGCGCTCGCGCTCCAGATGGCGGTTAACCAGGCTCAGGTCGAGATCGAGGAAGTGTACGCGCTCCAGCTCATCCTTCTCGGCTTGGCGGAACAGGCCATGCAGCGACTTCTTGGTGATGGCGCGTCCGCCGAGGCCGGCGATCACCGTGTAGCCGTGCAACTGGATGCCCGACAAGGACATGCGCACGTCGTTGGACAGGATGCCGCCCAGGCCGATCGCCAGGCTCTTTTCCAGCACCACGACACGCTTTGCCTGCTCCAGCACTTCGCGCACCGCAGCCAGCGGGAAAGGGCGGAACGAGATGATGCCGAGCACGCCGATCTTGTGGCCCTCGTCGCGCATCTCGTCGATGACATCCTTGATGCTGCCCAGCACCGAACCCATGGCGACGATGATGGTCTCGGCATCCTCGCAACGGTAGGGACGCACCAGTCCGCCGCTGTCGCGTTTGAATATCTCCTTGAACGCGGCAGCGTGCTGCGGGATCAGGTCGATCGCCTGCAATTGCTTGGCATGGGCCAGGTAGCGCACTTCGGTGAACGCTTCGGGACCTACCATCGCGCCGATGGACACCGGCTCGTTCGGGTCGAGCACCTGGCGCGGATCGAACGGCGGCAGGTAGGCGTCCACCTGTTCCTGCGTCGGCACGTCCACCTGTTCCACCGCGTGGGTCAGGATGAAACCGTCCATGCACACCATCACCGGCAGCGACAGTTCCTCGCCCAGACGGAAGGCCTGGATGTGCAGGTCGAGCGCTTCCTGGTTGTTCTCTGCAAACAGCTGCATCCAGCCGGAGTCGCGC
>JBQGEN010000033.1:0-8504 GCA_052039615.1 Sideroxyarcus sp.
GACGATCAGCACGCTCCCCGCATCGATGGTCGGCTCCAGGCGGTCGATGGTGGTCTGCAGCAGGGTCGCCTCGCCGTCCAGCGCCAGAAACTGCTTGGGCAGGTGCTGGCGCGACAGCGGCCACAGCCGGCTGCCGCTGCCGCCGGCCAGGATCACGGCATGTACTTTACTCATGAGATTTCTCCAGCAAACCTTTTTCCTTGGCCTCGCGTTCCAGCTCCTCGATCTCTTTCCGCAGCCGCTCGTATTCCTGCACCTTGCACTTGAGGAACTCCACGGTCATGCGCGCCCTGGACTCGACGCCCTGCGGGGTCAGCAGATATGCATAGGCCAGCTTGTTCTCGCTGTTGCGGAAGTTCTTGATCTTCAGGCTGCCCTTTTCGACCAGCGCGTTAAGGCAGTAATTGACCTTGCCCAGACTGACACCCAGCCGCTTGGCCAGATCTCTCTGGGAAAGACCGGGATTCTCTTCCAGCGTCTTGAGCAGGCCGTAGTGGGTGGTTTCGTCGAGCATGTAATGTGTTCAGACCGTGAACGGTCTGGGATTTAATCAATTACCGGTCCGCAGTGTCAAGCCGGGCAGAGTCATTTCTTCCATTTCAATTCGAGCAGCAACATCAAAGTGACATAGAAGACAGTCCAGGCCGACAACAGAGCCCAAGGCTGGCTCTGCTGCAGGCACCATAACGCCGATATACCGCTCGCCAGCATGAGGGCGTATTCGATCAGGGCCACCTTGCGGTGACTCTGGCCCGACCGTATCGCTCGCTGATAGTAGTGTTCGCTGTGAGCTTCGGTGACCTTGGCTCCGCGCCAGGTGCGTTTTGCCAGCGTCACGCTCGCATCCGCGATGAACGGCGAGAACACCAGCAGCGGGAACCAAATGGCCCAGCAACCCTGCTGCCAGCCCCACAACCCCATCGCCGCCGCCAGAAAACCCAGTGGAATGGAGCCGGCGTCGCCCATGAACACCCTGGCCGGAGGGAAATTGTAACGGAGGAAACCCAATGCCGATGCGCTGACGGCGAGATTCAGCATCGCCAGCGCGCCGTTGTCAGCCAGCAGCGCCGCGATGCCATAGCAGGCGAAGCCGGTCAGCGCCATGCCACCCGCCAGCCCGTCCGAACCGTCCATGAAATTGTAGAGGTTGGTCATCCACACCGTGAGCAACAGCACGGTCAGCGCGACAGCGATCCCCTGCTGCGCGTACAGGCCCGAACCTCCGACCAGGATGGCTGCCGCCACGATATGCACCGACAGGCGTTGGCGCACAGACAAGCCATGCATGTCATCGAGCAGCGAGACGGCGAACAACGCCAGCAGCGGCAGCACCAGCCACCATGTCAGCGCACCGGACACTAGCGCCCAACCCGACAACACGCCGACTATCAGCCCGACGCCGCCGACGCGCGGAACGGGCGCGGAATGCAGCGAACGCGCGTTGGGAATATCCTGGAACCTTCTGGCGAACCCGCCGCGCAGAAAGACTGCGATCAGCGCCAGTGTCACCAGGGCGGAAACGATGGGAGAGAGATAGCTCATGGATGGGGATGTCGATACCACTCTGCCGTCGCCTGCAGCCCCTGCTGCAAGGTGTACGGCGGTGTCCAGTCAAGTTCGTGCCGGATTCTACTACTGTCGAGCTGTAACGATCCCAGCAGGCGTTCCAACTGGGCGCGCTTGCCGGCAAGCCGCCCTGCCAGAAGCAACAAGGCCGGCGGGCATGGCAGCAAACGCGCCGGTTTGCCCAGCATCGCGCCCAAGCTACGCAGCAGTTCGGGGGTGGAGACAGCCTCGCCGTCGCCGACCAGATAGGTCTTCCCCGCGGCGGCGGGATGGGTCGCGCAGGTGATCAGCGCATCCACCAGATTCCCCACATAGACCAGGTCGCGCCGGTTGTGCACGGAGGCCAGCGGAAGCGGCAGGCGCCTGGCGAGCGCACCCAGCATCTGCATGAAGTTCCCTTTCACCCCCGGCCCGTAGACCAGCGGCGGGCGCACAATGACGATCTCCAGCCCCGTCTCCTCTGCGACGCGGTGCAGGGCCTGTTCCGCTTCCCACTTGGAGAGGCCATAGGAATCCTGCGGCGCCGCAGGATCGAGCTCGGTGAACTGCGCCCCCTTGTTTTCACTGCCGGCAGGTGAGGTCTCTTCGCCATTCACCTTGACCGAACTGACGTACACGAAGCGCTTCACCCCGCAGGCTGCGGCTGCGCGCGCCAAGCGCTCCGTTCCGGCCACGTTCACGTGGCGGAACTCCTGTAGCGGATCCGCCGCCGCCTCGTGCATGACATGCACGCGTGCGGCCAGATGCACGACCGCATCCACGCCGCGCAGCGCCTCGTTCCATTCCGTCCGGCCATCTATCGCACCGACCACCGCCACCTCCGCACCCGCGACGCGCGAAGCAGCGGAGCGCACCGCCGCACGCACGGGACAGCTGCGCTCATGCAACTCGGCACACAGGGCGGCGCCGACGAAACCGTTGGCGCCGGTGACAAGCACGCGGACTGGCCTCCCCTCAATCAGGCTATCGGGCATTCTTGCCCCCGCATTCAGCAGACAACTGCTCATACAACATCACCAGCTCGCTGGTGATCTTCCCGCTGGAGAACAATTCCAGTGCGCGGGCGCCGGCGGCTTCGCCCATCTGTTGCCGCATGGCATTCTCCGTCACCATCTTCGACAAGGCCTGCGTCAAGGCGGGCACATCGCCCGCCGGGAACAACAGACCGGTCTGGCCGTCTGCCACGGCATCGGTGATGCCGTAGATACGCGACGCCACGGCAGGTACGCCACAGGCGGCCGCCTCGATGATGACCTGACCGAACCCCTCGCGGTAGCTCGGCAGACACAGGATATCTGCCGCATTCATGTAACGCTCCGGCGTGGCGGAAAAACTCACGTAGCGCAGACGCTCGCGCTCTGCGCGGCAGATCTCCTGTATGCGGCCGAAAGGCACGTCCTCCTCGGCGCCCACCAGCAGCAACACCATTTTCGGGTCGCGCTGTGCAAGCGCAACGAAAGCGGCTGCCAGATCGAGCAAGCCCTTGTCGCGGTTGAGGCGCCCTACAAACAGAACCACGCTGGCATCCCGCGCGATGTCCAGTTCGTCGCGCGTCGCGCGCCGCATATCAAGATCGGGATGAAAGCGCGACGTATCCACGCCGCAGATCGAGCCCGCCCCGATCACCTGCGCCTTGGCAGGCGACAACACACCTTCCCGCACCAGAAAATCGCGTTGCGACGGGCTGTCTGCCAGGACGCAGGTCGCGAAACTGCCGATTAGCCGGTCGAAGCGTTTGAGCAGCATGCGGCGTACGCCATGCCGGGTCACCCAGACCTGTCCGGTGAAAGTGTGGATGCGCACCGGCACCTGCGTCAGCCATGCCGCCAGCATGGCCAGCATGCCGGTCTTGGGCATAATGGAATGCACGATGTCGAAGCGCTCGCGCCGAAACAGGCGGAACAGCTGGAACAAGACCAGCAGGTCCTTCCACGGCCTGGGTTTGCGCTCGATGGGCAGCAGGATCAGGCGCGCGTTGAAGCCATCCAGCAGATGTCTGTCCGCGGAATTGCAGATGACCGTCACTTCATGAGTCTGCGCGGCGGCCTGCACATGTGCGCGCAGGAAGGCGTGCACGACGGCGGGTATGGTGGCGACGTAACAGAGTTTTTTCACGGCGCCTTCGATCCTGCAGCCAGATCGGCCAGTATCCTGTTCCACTCGGAGACAACGACATCATCCACGATGGCACGCCCACGTCGAGACACCCCCGCACGCGACCTATTCGACAGATCGAGGCCCATCTTCGCGACGAATGCTGCAATCGCCAGCAACACGAAGTGCCACTGGTTCACACCGGCGAAGTATCGCAACTGAATATTCAACACGGTCCGACGTACCCTTGCCAGCTTCTTCGCATCGATCAGGCTGCGGATGCGGTAGGCGAACAGCGTTTCGTCCACCGTGGCGAACCTGCTTGTGCGATGGCTACGCAACAACAGTTCCTGATCCTCGCAAAAATACGGCCCCGGCACGGCGTAGCGATGCTTGCGGAACCACTCTGTTTTCCCCATCCACGTCGGGTGTGGAAGGTAAAAGCCCCGCCACGGCCTGGCGCAAATATCGTCATGCGTGAGCGCATAGGGAAATGAACCGGTCGCCTTGTTGTCCTCGTCTATGGTGATGGCGCGCACCGCGACCAGGTCGAGCGCGGGATCCTGCTCCAGCGCCGACACCTGGCGCATGAAGCGTTCCGGGTAGGACAGGTCATCCTGGTCCATGCGCGCGAGATATCTGCCGCGAGCCAGGTCGATGCACTGGTTCAGCCTGGCGGCCAAGCCCCTGTTCTCCCCATCCTGCAGGATGCGGATGCGGGCGTCATCGATGTCCCGGATACTCTGCAACGCGTCATCCGTCGAGCCGTCGTCCACAAGCAACAACTCCCAGTCGGCAAAGGATTGCCTCACGATCGAGAGTACGGCCAAGCGCAGGTAGCCACCTGCGTTGAACACCGGCATGGCGACCGTCACCAGCGGAACCGGATGGAGATTCACAGCGTCACCCAGCCGGGAGGGAATAGATCGCGCACATCCGTCGGCCTGGCGAACCATCTTTGCGGCGCCACCACAATCTTGTCCATACTCTGATTCAGCCAGGCGCCCCACCAGCTGAACGAGCTGTTGGCGATGATGTGATGGCGGCACAAGCTCATCAACCGCATGTCGTTGTAACTCTCCGCGCCGCGATTGTGCTGAACGTGGACGCACGGAAACTCGATATTCAGGTTGGCCCGCACCCAGGCGATGTCATCCGAGAAGATGAAGAAACGCGGCTGTGGCACGCGTTCGGCAACATGCCGGATCGCTGCCTGGTAATAGTCCAGCGAGCATGCGCCGTGCGTCGCCGCCGTTCTCGGGTTGCTCACATAGTCGCCGCGCCGTACATGCAGGCTTACCGAACCTGCGTGGCTCATCTGCCCGGCCAGTTCGGCGTTCATGCCCTCCAGCGGCAGCCGGAACGTGAAGTCGTCGCGGATCTGCGCCGCCGCATCGGAGAAATATCTTTCGGACTGCCAGTAACCCGACAGATAGCAGTCCTTGGGCAGGTTCTGTATCCCCGGCCAGTACTGGAAGTGCGGTTCGACCGTCAAGCGTGTGCGGAACAGCCGTGCGAGCGGTCTGCGCGCCAGGATGCGGCGGATACCGGCCGGCGACTGCCAGCCCAACACCCTGCGGATATCCGCGCCGGAGGCGACCTCGAATGACCCGCGGAACACGCGCTGTAGCTCGAATCCTTGGTGCAATCCGTAACTCTCGAAACCGGAGATGTCCAGTGCAAGAGCCGTCTCGTTCCTCAGTGCGAGGGCGCGGCCGGCGGCATATTGGAACATCTGGTTTCCCAGACCCCCTAGTAATTGAGTGATGATCAAGGCTTGCCCATCAGTGATATTGGTTCCCTGGCTTAATGCGCAGTCCGTTGCATGACCCGGCCCGTCATTCCATGAACTGGCTTTCCATATGATCTTCGATCCTCACGAAATCGATATCCACGAATTCGCGTAGCCTGGTTATGTCCGCTCGCGAATACTCCGCCTCGCTCGTGCGTGCGTGGCGGATGGTCAGTGCCGGGAAGCGTCTGGCAGCCAGCTCGACCAGCGTGGATATCCTGGTCGCCACGCCCGTGCCGACATTCAGATGCGTATAGGGAACACTGGTCTCCAGCAGGCGCAACACCACTGCGGCCACATCGGTCACATGTATGAAATCGCGCTGCGCAATCCCCATGTTGTTCAGCGTGAACGGAGCGCCGCTACGCAGCGCATGCTCCAGGTGGCTGAGAATGGAGAAGTTGTCCTGCCCACCATACATGTTGAACACCCGAAGGATCTCATACTTGATCCCGTGGGCGGAGCAGAATTCGGCGATCAGCCTTTCATTGAGCCACTTGGTGATCCCGTTGATGCTAACCGGGCGGCATGGATTGTCTTCACCGGTGCGCATGTCTTCCCCATATACGGCGCAGCTGCTCAGGAAGATGAAGCGCGATATCCCGTGTTTCCGCGCCGACTCCAGCAGGGCCGCAGTTGAAACCAGGTTGGAGTCCATCAGGCTTACCGGGGAATCGGACGCCCGGGTATGCAGGTCGCTCGCGGCATGGATCACCACGTCTGCGCCCTGTGACAGCTTGTCATCAAGCCCGGCCCAGTCGCCGCGATTGACTTGAACGATGTCAGAGTCCGCCTGCCTGACGAGCTCGCGCCCGAGATTGCCCTTTGCTCCAGTCAACAGGATCTTCATCTTTTGCTTTCCATCAATCGGCCAAAAAGCTGCTCATACTGATCGGCAACCTTCGCCCAGGTATATCGCTCACTCCAGTTGCGCTTGCCGGCTGCGCCCAATTCTTGCAGCCTGTCCTTCTGCTGCATCAGCGCCACCATCGATTGCGCCAGCACCTCTTCGTCCACTCGCGTATATCCTTTTGCATCGACGGCCGAGGGACACGTGATCCCCGCCCCGGTCCATTCTGCTATCTCCAGCGCGTTGCCCACATCCACGGTCAGGAACGGAGTCCCGGCCGCTGCTGATTCGTACAATACCAGAGGGGAGTATTCGATGTTCGATGCAAATACGAACAGGTCTGCGGCCATGAACGCCTGCGTCAGTTCGTTGCGCGGCAGGTCGGTCACCAGCACCAGCTTGGCGGCCTGCAGCCGGTTCACGGACTCCGCGACCTTCCTGGGTGATGCGCTCGACCCGGCCACTTTTTTCACGATCTGCTTCAGCGTGTATGCCAGGCCATGACTCCTGAGCAGCCCGACGGTTTTCTTGTAGATGCCACCCGCGCCCTGCTCCAGGCGCTGTACTTCATTGCCGTTGAGTATCAGGGTGGCGTGGCGTGACTCCGGCAATCGCATGCGGGCAAAGGCGTTGATCAGTTCCTGATGCCCCTTCAAGCCGGTGAAACTTCCTACGGTGAGGAACACGAACGAGTGCGGCGGTATCCCGTGTCGTTGCCGGAACAGCGGGTCGACGGCCGCGCCGAACTCGATCTCGCTGGCCCCGTTCGGCAGAACGGAAAACTTGTCGATGCCATGCTGGCGCGCAAGATCGATGTCGCGGTATCTCGTCGCGTTGAACACCAGATGGTCGAATCTTTTCAGGACCTCCGGCAGCTCCCGGAAATAGTTCGCGTAACCGGGTTCATACAGGCCCGAGAACCCGCACGGAACGAACACCTTGGCTGCGGTCACCCGTTCCAGCACGGGCCATAAGGCATCGAACGTCCATTGCTGGGCCGCATAGACCATGACCACGTCGAACGCACCGGCAGCCACATATTCCCGATAGGCTGCGATCTCGCCGCTCATTCCGCTCACCAGGTTGCCCGTGACTTCGAACTCCCTGATGCCTACGCCGTTGAGCGTGTCGAAATCGCGTGTCGGCAACCTGGTGGTGGCGACCGTCACCTGATGGCCGCGGGCCACAAGGCGCTCGGCCAGCTGCCGGATCACTTCCTGCACGCCGCCCACGCTGGGCGCATAGAACTGGCAACAGAACAATATTCGCATCAACAGTTATCCTCGGCTTGAGCGCCAGTTCACAGCTTGTAAAGCAGCGTCATGCCCGGCAGCCCTGAGGTCGTGGACATGACGCGGTATTTTCCGGGGTTCGCGGCAAGCATCTCCGCGACCGCCTGGTGCGGACCGATGTTGTAGCCGGATCGCTCGGACTGGTAGAAAGTGTCATGCAACAGGATCGCCGCATCGGGCATGGCCGCTGCTATCCCGGCCAGTTCGCGACGCACGGACTCGTAGCTATGGTCGCCATCGATGAATACCAGTGTCCGCTTTTCCGGGTGACGCTGGTACAGCTCTATCGATTTCGACAGGCCATCTGCCTGGTAGAGCGCAACCCCGGGATAACCCCTGACCATGCGCCCGCGGCTGGATCGCGGGTGCTCTTCGTGCTCCAGTTCATCGGGCAGGTCGATCGAATGGATCTCCATCGGGAGATGGAAGCGTTTCCCTGTCTCGTAGAAGATCCTCGCCGACTTTCCGATGTTCGTCCCCCATTCGAATACCTGCTGGGGCTGCAGCCGGCATACGGCTGCCACCATCAGGTTCAACTCGGCGATGGGATAGGGATGCGTGCCTACGACCGGGATCAGCTTCCTGACGATGAATTCGGAAACCACCCAGTTGTCGACCTCGAATTCGGTGCATTGAACGTTCCTTGCCGGCACATTGCGTTCAGCGCCGATCAGTTGCCTTAGCTTGCGCGCGACGCGGCTATAGATCTTCATTGCATTCCTTGCAGATATACAGTTTCATTCAGTGTCCTTTACAAGATTCGCTGAGCCATACGTTTTGCCATTCTCCCTGCACGGCCTTTCAATATCGTTCCGATCCAGCCGCCGCAGCGGTAGTCGAGGTAGCGATAGCGCAGTCGGCGGATGCGCGAGCGCAGCGGGCCATCCAGTTGCAGGGGTGAAACCCCTGC
>JBQGEN010000034.1:0-4888 GCA_052039615.1 Sideroxyarcus sp.
TTCGTGGCGCGCCACATGATCCGCGAGGCCAAGTCCTACATGGATTCGCTGGCGCCGCCGTTCTTCCGCGCGCTGGTGGACTACGCGCAGGACGGTTCGTATTCCTGGCACTGCCCCGGCCACTCCGGCGGCGTGGCCTTCCTCAAGTCGCCGGTGGGGCGCATGTTCCACCAGTTCTTCGGCGAGAACATGCTGCGCGCCGACGTGTGCAACGCGGTGGACGAACTGGGACAGCTGCTCGACCACACCGGCCCGGTGGCGGCCTCCGAGCGCAATGCGGCGCGCATCTTCAACGCCGACCACCTGTTCTTCGTCACCAACGGCACCTCGACCTCGAACAAGATCGTGTGGCACTCGATGGTGGCGCCGGACGACATCGTGGTGGTGGACCGCAACTGCCACAAGTCCATCCTGCACGCGATCATGATGACCGGCGCGGTGCCGGTGTTCCTGACACCGACGCGCAACAACTTCGGCATCATCGGCCCGATCCCGAAATCCGAGTTCGAGATGGCGAACATCCAGAAGAAGATCGACGCCAATCCCTTCATCAAGGACAAGACCAAAAAGCCGCGCATCCTGACCATCACGCAGAGCACGTACGATGGCGTGATGTACAACGTCGAGATGCTGAAGGAGATGCTGGACGGCAAGATCGATACGCTGCATTTCGACGAGGCGTGGCTGCCGCACGCGGCGTTCCACGATTTCTACAAGAGCATGCACGCCATCGGCCGCGGCCGCCCGCGCGCGAAAGAGTCGATGATCTTCTCGACCCAGTCCACCCACAAACTGCTGGCCGGCCTGTCGCAGGCCTCGCAGATCCTGGTGCGCGACAGCGAGTCGCGCAAACTGGATCGCGACTGTTTCAACGAGGCCTATCTGATGCACACCTCCACCTCGCCGCAATACGCCATCATCGCCTCGTGCGACGTGGCTGCCGCGATGATGGAGCCGCCGGGCGGCACCGCGCTGGTGGAAGAATCCATCGCCGAAGCGCTCGATTTCCGCCGCGCCATGCGCAAGGTGGATGACGAGTTCGGTGCGGACTGGTGGTTCAAGGTGTGGGGGCCGGATTACCTGTCGGAAGAGGGCATGGCCGACCGCGAGGATTGGGTGCTGCGCGGCGACGACCGCTGGCACGGTTTCGGCAAACTGGCCGAAGGTTTCAACATGCTCGACCCGATCAAGGCCACCGTGGTCACGCCCGGCCTCGACGTGGACGGCGACTTCGCCGACAGCGGCATTCCCGCCAGCATCGTCACCAAATATCTCGCCGAGCACGGCGTGGTGGTGGAGAAGTGCGGCCTGTATTCCTTCTTCATCATGTTCACCATCGGCATCACCAAGGGCCGCTGGAACAGCATGGTGACCGAGCTGCAGCAGTTCAAGGACGACTACGACAAGAACCAGCCGCTGTGGCGCGTGCTGCCGGAATTCATCGCCAAGAACCCGCGCTACGAGAAGATCGGCCTGCGCGACCTGTGCGACCAGATCCACGGCATCTACAAGGCCAACGACGTGGCGCGCCTGACCACCGAGATGTACCTGTCCAGCATGGTGCCGGCGATGAAGCCGTCCGATGCCTTCGCCAGGATGGCGCACGGCGAGATCGAGCGCGTTTCCATCGACGACCTGGAAGGCCGCATCACCGCCGTGCTGCTGACGCCTTACCCGCCGGGCATCCCGCTGCTGATCCCGGGCGAACGCTTCAACAAGACCATCGTCGACTACCTCAAGTTCGCGCGCGACTTCAACAGGAAGTTCCCCGGCTTCGAGACTGACATCCACGGCCTCGTGTCGGAGCAGCGCAACGGCGAGCGCGTCTACTACGTGGACTGCGTGAAATAGTCCGCACCTCACAAAACCTGCTGCGCGGTCGGATTGCGGCGTTGCCCGGTGCTCGAAATCCTCATGTGCATTAAGTACATTCCGGTTTCTGCGTTCCGTGCGCCTTGCACTCCGATCGCTCGCTACGGTTTTTTGAGGTGCTCAACCTGTTCCACAAATTGACTCAGATGACTGGCGCCGCCGAAAAACTGCGCATCGACAAATGGCTGTGGGCGGCGCGTTTCTTCAAGACGCGCGCCCTTGCCGCCGATGCCGTGGAAAGCGGCAAAGTGACCATGAACGAGGCGCGCATCAAGCCGGCCAAGGCCATCGGCCCGGGCGACCGGCTCGTCATCCGCCTCGGTCCGTATCATTTCGACGTGCAGGTGCTGGCGCTCTCCAACCGGCGCGGTCCGGCGCCGGAAGCCCAAAAGCTTTACCGCGAGACGGACGAGAGCCGCGCGCGCCGTGCGGAGATCGCCGAGCAGAACCGCGCCTTGCCGCAACCGGCCTTCAAGGGCCGGCCCACCAAGCGCGACCGGCGCGAGATCGAGCGCTTCGAATCTGCCGGCAAGAGCGGATCGAAAAGCGTGTGGGGCGACTTCGAGTAAGACGCCGCCGTCCCGTATCCTGCCACTCACCACTCACCACTCACCACTCCTACAGCGCCCCGCGCCGGAAACTACATGGACCCGCGACGCGCCAATACATACTTCGCTGTATAGGTCCGGCTCAGTAGGGGGCGATACACTCGCATCGCAAAAGCGGGTGAAGCATGTAGCCGCTGCATGAGCCGGCGCCACTGCCGCCCGGCGCGGTACGCAGCGTTTTTCGGGAGTGTGTGGATGAGCGAAGCATCTGTCACAGGCACAAGCACTGCACGCGGCCGGCTGCCGTTCCGTGCATTCCTGTTCGCTTGCCTGTGCCTGCCCGCGTTGGTTCAGGCCATCCCCGGCGCGGGGGCGCCGGAGCTGCAGCAGCTGGCGCGCGAGCGGCCGGAGACGGCAGCGCCTTCCGTCCAGCCCGAACCCGCGCCCCTCCCGCGACGCGCAGCGGCGCCCGAAGCGCAGAGCGAGTTCCAGACCTTTGTCTCCGCTTCGCTCGGCCAGCAATTGCCGTTCTACGGCTACGACCTGTTCGTGGATGCGCCCGACACCTTTTCCCCGCTGGAGAACATCCCGGTCACGGCGGACTACCTGATCGGCCCCGGCGACGAACTGCAGATCCACGGCTGGGGACAAGTGGATTTCGACCTGGCGGTTACGGTGGACCGCAACGGCGCCATCCACCTGCCGAAGGTGGGCAACGTCCATGTCGCCGGAATCCGCTACCAGTCGCTGCAGGAGCACCTGAAGCGGGCCATCGGCCGCGTCTACCGCAACTTCGATCTCAACGTGTCGCTGGGCAAGCTGCGCTCGATCCAGGTGTTCGTCGTCGGCCAGGCGCGGCGACCGGGCGCGTACACCGTCAGCTCGCTCAGCACGCTGGTCAACACCCTGTTCGCCTCCGGCGGGCCATCCTTGCGCGGGTCACTGCGCTACATCCAGGTCAAGCGCGAAGGCCGCGTGGCGAGCGAACTGGACATGTACGAGTTCCTGCTCAAGGGCGACAAGTCGAAGGACATCGCGCTGCTGCCGGGCGACGTCATCTATATCCCGCCGGTGGGTCAGCTGGCCGCGATCGCCGGCAGCATCAACAATCCGGCCATCTACGAACTGAAGCGGGACGCGACCACGCTGGCCGAGCTGATCGAACTTGCCGGCGGGCTGACCACCACGGCCAACGGCGACAAGGTGCGCGTCGAGCGCATCGACGAGCGCAAGATGCGCCGGGTCGAGGAGTTCCCGCTGAACGAGAGCGGGCGCCAGCGCCTGCTCAAGGACGGCGACGTGGTGCAGGTGCAGATCATCAGCGGCCAGTTCGACAATGCCGTCACGCTACGCGGCAACGTCGCCAATCCGGGGCGCTATCCCTGGCACGAAGGGATGCGCGTCAAGGACCTGATCCCCGACATGGACGCGTTGATCGTGCCGGAATACTGGGCGAAGCAGAACCGCATCTACCGTGCGCAGGTCACGGACGGGAAAAATCTGCTCACCGAGTTCAGGCGCAACGAGAACGAGATCAACTGGGACTATGCGCTGATCGACCGCCTGCAGAAGGACGAACTGACCACCATGCTGCTGCCGTTCAACCTGGGCAAGGCACTGTCCGGCAGCGACGCGCAGGACAATCTGCCGCTGCAGCCGGGTGACGTCGTCACCATCTTCGCCAAGGACGACATGCAGGTGCCGGCGGCCCGGCGCAGCGTGTACGTCAGGCTGGAAGGGGAACTCGGGCAGGCCGGCGTGTACAAGGTGGAGCCGGGTGAGACCCTGCGCCAACTGGTGGCGCGCGCCGGCGGGCTGACGCCGAACGCCTACCTGTTCGCGGCCGAGTTGCACCGCGAGACGGTGCGCGCGAGCCAGCAAAAGAAACTGGACGAGATGGTCGACCGCATGGCGGAGGACATCGAGCGCAACCTGGCCGCGAACACCCAGGCCGCGCTGAGCAAGGAAGCGGTGGACGCGGCCAGAGCGCAGGCGGCGGGGCAGCGCGCCCTGCTCGAACGCCTGAAGCAGGCCAGGGCGAGCGGGCGCATCGTGCTCGACATCGCGCCGGACGACACGCGGGTGGAGGACATCCCGGACATCGTGCTGGAAGACGGCGACCGCCTGATCGTTCCGCCGCGCGCCTCGACCGTGAGCGTGCTGGGCATGGTCTACAACGAGAACGCCTTCATGTACCGCTCGGGCAAAGAGGTCGCCGACTATCTGGAGCATGCGGGTGGGCCGACGCGGGATGCGGACGAATCTCGCATCTACATCCTGCGCGCAGATGGCTCGGTGCTGAGCGCGCAGAACACCAGTTCCATATTCGGCGGCATCACCGGCAAGACCCTGATGCCGGGAGACGCCGTGGTCGTGCCGGAACTGCTGGACAAGTTCTCGCTCACGCGCGAGCTCAAGGACTGGGCGCAGATCTTCTACCAGTTCGCGCTGGGCGTGGGCGCCATCCA
>JBQGEN010000035.1:0-2080 GCA_052039615.1 Sideroxyarcus sp.
GACGATCAGCACGCTCCCCGCATCGATGGTCGGCTCCAGGCGGTCGATGGTGGTCTGCAGCAGGGTCGCCTCGCCGTCCAGCGCCAGAAACTGCTTGGGCAGGTGCTGGCGCGACAGCGGCCACAGCCGGCTGCCGCTGCCACCGGCCAGGATCACGGCATGTACTTTACTCATGAGATTTCTCCAGTAGCACTTCTCGTCCGGTCGCTCCGGTTGCGCGGAGCCTCGGATTAACGAGGTCCAATCTCTTTAAGCGTGTGCATCAGATATGCACCATAACCGCTCTTGATCAGCGGGGCGGCAAGCTTCTCCAGTTGTGCGGCATCGATGAATCCTTGTCGATAGGCGATCTCTTCCGGGCAGGCGATCTTCAGGCCCTGACGATGCTCGATTGTCTGGATGAACTGGCTGGCTTCGAGCAGCGATTCGTGCGTGCCTGTGTCCAGCCAGGCATAGCCGCGCCCCATGATCTCTACCGACAGCTTGTTGCGCTCCATGTAGATGCGGTTCACGTCGGTGATCTCCAGCTCGCCGCGCGCCGAGGGCTTCAGATTCGCGGCGATATCCAGGATGTCGTTGTCGTAGAAATACAGGCCAGTGACGGCATAGCTGGATTTGGGTTTCAGCGGTTTCTCTTCCAGCGATATCGCGCGGCCGTTCGGGTCGAACTCGACCACTCCATAACGTTCGGGGTCGCGCACATGGTAGGCGAACACGGTCGCGCCTTCCGCGCGTTGCGAGGCATTGCTCAATTGCCCCTGAAAGGTGTGGCCATAGAAGATGTTGTCGCCCAGCACCAGTGCAGAAGGATCCTTGCCGATGAAATCCCGGCCAATGATGAACGCTTGCGCCAGGCCATCGGGCGAGGGCTGCACGGCATATTGCAGGTTCAACCCCCATGCGCTGCCGTCGCCCAGCAGTTGCTGAAAGCGCGGCGTGTCTTGCGGCGTCGAGATGATGAGAATGTCGCGTATGCCCGCCAGCATCAGCGTACTCAGCGGGTAGTAGATCATCGGTTTGTCATAAACCGGCAGGAGTTGCTTGGATACAGCCAGGGTGACAGGGTGCAGACGGGTGCCGGAGCCGCCGGCCAAGATGATGCCTTTGCGATTTTTCATATTATTTTTCCAGTATTTCAGTGAGCATTCGTGTCACACCGAATTGCCAGTGTGGCAATTCGAGATTGAAGGTTTGTTGCAGTTTTTCGGTGCTCATACGCGAGTTATAAGGACGCTTGGCAGGCGTCGGAAAGGCTGTGGTCGGCACAGCCTGGATAGCCTCGGGAGCCACCTTGAGTTCAACACCCGCCTTGCGGGCGAAGTCGAGAACGAAGGTGGCATAGCCATGCCATGAAGTTTCGCCGCCGGCCACCAGGTGGTACAGCCCGGATACTTCAGGCTGCTGCTGCGCAGTGCGTATGGCATGGGCCGTGATGTCGGCCAGCAGGTCGGCTCCGGTCGGCGCACCGATCTGGTCGTCGATGACACTGAGTTTGTCGCGTTCCTGTGCCAGACGCAGCATGGTCCGAGCAAAGTTACCGCCGCGTGCGGCGTATACCCAGCTGGTGCGGAAGATGATGTGCCTGCAGCCGCTCTGCCGGATGAGTTGTTCGCTTTCCAATTTAGTTGCGCCGTAGACGCTCAACGGTCCAGTCGGGTCAGTTTCTACCCATGGCCGGTCGCCGCTGCCGTCGAATACGTAGTCGGTGGAGTAGTGGATCAGCCAGGCGTTGTTGCGCTTAGCTTCCTGCGCGATCACGCCGGGTGCCAACGCATTGATGGTGCGAACCAGTTCCGGTTCGCTTTCGGCCTTGTCCACGGCCGTATGCGCGGCGGCGTTGACGATCACATCCGGTGCGACCGCTCGAATGGTATAAGCGATGCCCTCCAGGTCAGTCAGATCGCCGCAATGCTCATTGCTGTCGAAATCGAGCGCGATTACTTCGCCTAGGGGGGCGAGGCTGCGTTGGAGTTCCCAGCCTACCTGACCGCCCTTGCCGAACAGGAGTATTTTCATTTTTTGCCGCTCAGCCTTCGAATTTTGGCAGACGTTCCGGTGCGAAATCAACCAGGCGCATCGC
>JBQGEN010000036.1:0-12594 GCA_052039615.1 Sideroxyarcus sp.
GGCGGCATACGCCGGCTGGAACCCTATCGCAAGAACTATGCGCTGATCCGTTACACCTCGAACATCAACAAGGCACCGACCTCTCCCGCGCCCAACCACTCCGCGCTGGTGCCTTACCCTTATCAAAAGTTCGAATCGAAATTCCAGTTCAGCGCCAAATCCGAGATCGGCAATTACCGCGACATGGAGTTCATCGGTTTCACCAATTTTCGCCTGTGGGGTGCGTTCACCCAGCAGGCGTACTGGCAGGTATTCAACGTCGGCAATTCTTCCCCGTTCCGCGACACGAACTATGAACCGGAGTTCATCGGCACCTTGGGCACGGGCAATGCCCGGGGATGGAGGCTACTCAATATCGGCCTGTCGCATCAGTCCAACGGCCGCAACGAGCCGGATTCGCGCAGCTGGAACCGCGCTTATTTGCAGGGCGGATGGGAGTGGGATGACTTGTATCTGCTGGGGCGCGCCTGGTGGCGCTTGCCGGAGCGCGCCGCCAAGGACGACAACCCCGACATCACCCGCTATATCGGTCGTGCGGACCTGGTCGCGCATTGGTTCCCGGATCGGGACGACGAGATCATTCTGCTGTTGCGCAGCAATCTCGATCTGCACGACCACAAGGGGTTCCTGCAGCTCGATTGGGCTAGTCCATTCAAGATCGGGCGGTCTTCCCAGCTCAATTTCCAGCTCAGCACCGGCTATGGCGACAGCCTGATGGACTACAACCACGCCCAGACGACGTTCAGCATCGGCATCGTGTTCAAGGAGTGGTAGGCGGCAGTACGTTTGACACTGCCCGCCCCCCGCACCGATACTCCGCGCATCGCATCACTGAAGGCTGTATTTTGGACGACCTTTCATTAAACGCCCTGCTTGGCATCCTGGCGCTGCTGCTGATATTCGGCGCATGGTTCTCTGCGGCAGAGACGAGCATGATGGCGATCAATCGTTATCGACTGAACCACCTTATCCGCAAAGGGAACCGGAGCGCGAAGCTGACCGGACGGCTACTTTCCAAAGTAGACAAATTGCTGGGTTCGATCCTGTTCGGCAACACCCTGCTCAACGTGGCTGCGGCTGCCATCACCAACATCCTCATCCTGCGCCTGTTCGGAGCCAGCGAGCTGGCCATACTGTTCGGCACCCTGGCGATCACTTTCGTGCTGCTGGTGTTCAGCGAGATCATGCCCAAGATCATCGCGGCCACTTATCCGGAACGCGTCGCGCTGCCGTCCAGTTATCTGCTCACGCCGCTAATCACCTTGTTCCATCCGGTCGTCTCTGTCGCCACCGGCCTGGTTAGAGGCATACTGCGCCTGCTGCGCATCGACATCCAGACCGACCAGAGCAAGCACAAGATCACGCTGGAGGAGTTGCGCGGGCTGGTGCTGGAAGCGGAGCACTTCCTGCCGCGCAAACACCAGAAGATGCTGCTGAACCTGGTCGACCTGGAACGCATCACCGTCAACGACGTGATGGTCCCGCGCAACCAGATCGAAGCGCTGGACATCGATGCCGAGCCCGCCGCATTACGCCAGCAGATCATCACCTGTCATCACACGCTGCTGCCGGTGTACGCCGGGACTCCGAGCAACGTCATCGGCATCCTGCACCTCAAACGCATGCTGCCGCTGCTGCAGGAGGAAACACTGGATGCCGCGCAACTGCGCGGGATACTGCATGCCCCCTACTTCATTCCGTCAGACACACCGCTGCTCATGCAGCTGCAGCAATTCCAGGAGCGCCAGACGCGCATGGGATTGGTGGTGGACGAGTACGGCGAACTGCTCGGCTTGGTGACATTGGAGAACATCCTGGAAGAGATCGTTGGCGACTTCACCACGCAATCGCCAGCGCAGACCGGGAAATTCCTGCGCCAGCACGACGGCAGCCTGTTGCTGGAAGGCAGCAGCAGCCTGCGCGAACTGAACCGCAAGCTGGGGCTGCATCTTCCGCTAGAGGAAGCGAAGACGCTCAACGGTCTGATCCTGGAGCATCTGCAGGACATCCCCGAAGCCGGTACCAGCCTCAAGATCGGCGACTATCCCATCGAGATCATTCAGACCCAGGACCGAGCAGTGAAGGTTGCGCGCCTGTTTCCGCCACGGCAGCGCTCGCCATTACATCGAGAATAAAGCCATACATGATGCATAAAGACCTTTATAATCCGGCACGTCGGAAAGAATATTCATAACTGGCAGCGCATTCGCCGTGGCGACATCTGAATCGAGGTTACAGCATGGCAACCCAAAAGCCTGAAAAGACCAAGGAATTTCAATATAGCTGGGAAGGCAAGGACAAGACCGGCAAGTCCATCAAGGGAGAGACGCGCGGCGCGGGCGAGGCCAGCGTTTCCGCCCAGTTGCGCCGTCAGGGCATCACGGTCAGCAAGATCAAGAAAAGCGCGTCCGGCGGGGGCAAGGTCACCGAGAAGGACATCGCCCTGTTCACGCGCCAACTCGCCACCATGCTGAAATCCGGCGTGCCGCTGCTGCAGGCCTTCGACATCGTCGGCAAAGGCCATGAGAACCCGGCCGTAGCACGCCTGCTGCTCGACATCAAGACCGATGTGGAAACGGGCAGTAGCTTGGAACAATCGTTCCGCAAGTTCCCACTTTACTTCGACGACCTGTACTGCAACCTGCTCGGCGCGGGCGAGGCGGCCGGTATCCTGGACACCCTGCTGGACCGTCTGGCCAGCTACAAGGAGAAGATTCTCGCCATCAAAAGCAAGATCAAGTCGGCCCTGACCTATCCGGTCGCCATCATCGTCATCGCCTTCGTCATCACCGCGGTCATCATGATCTTCGTGATCCCGGCGTTCAAGGAGCTGTTCATGGGTTTCGGCGCCGACCTGCCCACGCCGACGCTCGTGATCATGGCCATCTCGGATTTCTTCGTGCAGTGGTGGTGGGCGATCTTCAGCATTGTCGGCGGCACCGTGTACGGATTCTTCTATGCTTGGAAGCGCAGCAAGCCCATGCAGCGACGCATGGACCAGTTGATGCTGAAGGCCCCGATATTCGGCCCGATCCTGCGCAAGGCCGCCATCGCGCGCTGGTCGCGCACGCTGTCGACCATGTTCGCGGCGGGCGTGCCGCTGGTCGAAGCCTTCGACTCGGTGGCTGGCGCGGCGGGCAATGCGGTGTATTACGACGCCACCAAGGCCATCCAGCGCGAGGTGACCAGCGGCACCAACCTTACCGTCGCCATGCAGAACACCAACGTGTTCCCCAGCATGGTGCTGCAGATGGTGGCCATCGGCGAGGAGTCCGGTTCGCTCGACAGTATGCTGTCCAAGGTCGCCGATTTCTTCGAAGGCGAGGTGGACGATGCGGTCGAGGCGATGTCCAGCCTCATGGAGCCGATCATCATGGTGGTGCTGGGCGGACTCATCGGCGGCATGGTGGTGGCGATGTATCTGCCGATCTTCAAGATGGGCCAAGTCGTCGGCTAATCCGTCCATCGGTCCAACGGCGCGGTCATGACCGCGCCTTTTTCATATGCAAGGTGAATCGATGTTGCTTCTGCTGCAATCCTCCCCGCCGATTTTCGCCCTGGTTGCCGGAGTTCTCGGACTTCTGGTCGGCAGCTTTCTCAACGTGGTGATCCATCGCCTGCCAAAGATGATGGAGCGCGAGTGGCATGCACAATGCGCCGAACTGAGCGGAAAGGCTCCGAAACAGGTCCCGCGCTACGACCTGGCGGTGCCGCGCTCCGCCTGCCCGCACTGCGGTCACGCCATCGGCGCCATGGAGAACATCCCGGTCCTGAGCTATCTGTTCCTGCGTGGCAGATGCAGGGGGTGCGGCGCGCCCATCTCGCCGCGCTATCCCATCGTCGAAGCGCTCAGCGGGATAGTGAGCGCCTATGCCGCCTGGCATTTCGGCTTCGGGCTGGCCGGCATCGCCGCCATCGGTTTTGTGTGGGCGCTCATCGCGCTCACCTTCATCGATTTCGATACCCAGCTGTTGCCCGACGACATCACGCTGCCGCTGCTCTGGCTGGGGCTGCTCCTCAACCTGAACGGCGCTTTCACCACATTGCCGCAAGCCGTCGTCGGCGCCGCCGTCGGCTATCTTGCTCTGTGGGGCGTGTATTGGCTGTTCAAGCTCGCCACCGGCAAGGAAGGCATGGGCTATGGCGATTTCAAGTTGCTCGCCGCCATCGGCGCCTGGCTGGGCTGGACCATGCTGCCGCTGGTCATTTTGCTCTCCTCCGTGGTCGGCGCCGTCGTCGGCATCATGCTCATCGTGTTCGCCAGGCATGGCCGCCATATCCCAATCCCGTTCGGCCCCTATCTTGCGGGAGGCGGGCTGATTGCGCTGTTCTGGGGACAGACTCTGACGCAAAGCTATCTGCAGCTGCTGGCCCCGTGAACTATCTGGTCGGACTGACGGGCGGCATCGGCTGCGGCAAAAGCACCGTCGCCAGGCTGTTCGCGGCGCACGGCGTGCGCATCATCGACACTGACCTGATTTCCCACCAACTGACGCAAGCGGATGGTGAAGCGATCCCGGCAATACGCGCCGAATTCGGCGCCCGATTCATCGACGACCGGGGCGCACTGAATCGCGACCGCATGCGCGAACTCGTCTTTGCAGAACCCGCGGCCAGGAAACGCCTGGAAGCCATCCTGCACCCGTTGATCCTTGCGCATGCCCGCCAGCAGGTGCTACTCGCCACCGATGCCCCCTACTCGCTGGTCGTCGTGCCCCTGTTGTTCGAGAGCGGGAACTATGCCGGCTGGCTGCAGCACGTCATCGCCGTGGATTGTCCGGAAGCACTGCAGGTCGCCCGCACCATGCAGCGCAGCGGCACGGACGAGGCCACCGTGCGCGCCATCATGGCGCAGCAATTGAGCCGTTCCGAACGGCTGCAACGGGCGGACGAGATCATCCGCAACGATGGTAGCCTGGGCGACCTGAGCCTGCAGGTCTTTGACATGCATCAACGTTTGTCCGGGTTGGCGGCGGAAAGCATTTGACGCCATGCAGTACTGGCTATATCTTTCGCCACCAACCAATCCCCATTCCGGCTAGACGAAAGTGATCAGTTACGAGTTCCCTCTCAACGAGCGAGTACGCACGATGCTGCGCCTGGAGGATCTCTTCTTTCGCATCAGTCGCTTCATCGAAAGCACCGAAAGTCCGGACCACCATGCCGCCCTGAGCATCCTGTTCGAGATACTCGAAGTCGCCTGCCGCGCCGATCTTAAATCCGATCTGTTGCAGGAACTCGAACGCCAGAAGAAGGCCCTGAACGGACTGCACAACAATCCGGAGATATCCGAGGACGCCCTGGATTCGGTCATCGCCGAGATCGAGTCCGCCAGTAGCGGGCTGCTGAAGCTGAGCGGCAAGATCGGCCAGTACCTGCGCGACGACGAGTGGCTGATGGGCATCAAACAACGCGCGGTCATCCCCGGCGGCGTATGCGAATTCGACCTGCCGTCTTATCACTACTGGCAACATCAGTCCGACGAACTGAGACAGAATGCGCTGAACGCTTGGGTCGGCCCCATGCTGCCATTGCGCGATGCCATCTCCATTTTGCTCAAGCTGCTGCGCGAAAGCGGCCGCACCCATCATTTCACCGCCTTCCACGGCAGCTTCCAGCAGATGCAGGGCGGTCGCGTGGCGCAGATGCTGCGCATCGCGCTCGATCCCAGCCTGCCCTGCGTCCCGGAAATCAGCGCCAACAAGTACGCACTCAATATCCGCTTCGTCGAGGCGAAATTCACCGCTAAAACGGCAGTCTATGACCAGGATGTCGCCTTCGACCTGACCTTCTGTTCCTGGCAATGAGCAATCGCAAACCGATAGTCACCTGCCCGCAATGCGGCAAGGAAATGGAATGGGATACCAGCAACCGCTTCCGGCCGTTCTGCAGCGAGCGCTGCAAACTCATCGATCTGGGAAAGTGGGCGAACGAGGAATATCGCCTCGAGCAGCGCGAGCAGGACCTGCCGGATACGGATCACCAGGCCTGACGCAGCAAGGCGATGCCATGCGCGCCATGCTGCCAGGCGCTCTGCATATCCTCATGCGTCAACCCGCCCAGCGCATACACCGGAATGGACGAGCCCGCCGCGACAGCCGCGAAACCGTCCCAGCCCAGATGCGGAGCCCCCGGATGCGATCGGGTCGGCTGCACCGGGCTGAGTAACGCAAAATCGCAGCCCAGCACTTCCGCCCGGCGCAGCTCTTCAGCACAGTGACATGACGCTGCGCACCAATCCACCGCGGGACGATGGCGCAACTCGGCAAGCTGCATCGAGGTCAATTGCACCCCATCCGCCCCGACCTCCTGCGCCAATGCCACATCCCCATTGAGCAGCACCTTCGCGCCACGCGCATGAGCCATCGCCACCGTGCGCTGCGCCAACTCGCGCAGTTCATCATGGCCGAGGTTCTTCTCGCGCAGCTGGATCAGGCGCAAACCCGCATCCAGCCGCGCCTGCAGCCTAGCCAGAAATGTCTCCGCCCCCAGCTCGGCCGTATTGCTGATGGCATATAGCACGGGCAGTTCCAGTGCGCGCAGAATGGCGGTATTTGCAGGAAGGACGGGCTGGACCGTGCCCTTACCTGGCTGTTGCCAGCAGAATTGCTGACCCTCGTGGGGATGCAACTCGCCGGTCCACGCCGTCACGCGAAAGAAGTTCAGGCGCACCGTCGCATGCGGATAGGTGAACACGCGGGTGAGCCAGGGATAGGCGGTCTGCACGGTGATGCCGAGCTCCTCGCGCAGCTCGCGCACCAACGCATGATGCGCGGTCTCGCCCGGCTCCACTTTGCCGCCGGGGAATTCCCAGTAGCCGGCCCAAATCTTGTCCGGAGGACGCTGGGCAAGGAGGAAGGGGCCGTCATCGCGCTGAAGGACAGCGGCGGAGACTTCGACGACCTTATCTTCCGACATGCCGGCCACACCAGTCACGCGCGAACTGTCCTGCCACCCTGCCGCTGCGCGAGCCGCGCAGCAATGACCACTGCAGCGCCGCGGTGCGCACCTCATCGGTCATGCCCTGCTGCCAGCCGTGATGTGCCAACCAATGCGCCGCTACCGCCAGATACTCATCCTGCGTGAACGGGTAGAACGAGATCCACAAGCCGAAGCGCTCCGACAACGACACCTTCTCTTCCACGCTTTCCGCCGGATGCACCTCGTCGCCCACATATTTCGTGGCGAGATTGTCCTGCATGGACTGCGGCATCAGGTGGCGGCGGTTGGACGTCGCATAGATCAGCAGGTTGTCGGAAAAGGCCACCAGGTCGCCGTCGAGCGCCGCCTTGAGCGACTGGTAACCGGGCTCGTCGGCATTGAAGGAGAGGTCGTCGCAATACAGGATGAAGCGCTCGGCGCGCCCCTGCACCAGGCCGACGATATGCGCCAGATCGATCAGGCCCTGCTTGTCGATCTGGATCACGCGCAGGCCTTGCCCGGCATATTCGTTCAACAGTGCTTTCACCAGCGACGATTTGCCCGTGCCGCGCGCGCCGGAGAGCAGCACATTGTTGGCCGTGCCGCCACGCACGAATTGCAGGGTGTTCTGCTGGATGCGTTGTTTCTGGTCTGCTATGCCGAGCAGGTCGGAAAGCGCGATGCGCTGGAAATTGGGAACGGGATGCAGGGTGCGTTGCTGGTGATCCCAGCGGAAGGCCGCGGCAGTTTTCCAATCGGGCGCCTGCATCTGCGTGCCGGGCAAGATGCTTTCCAGACGGGAGAGCAAGCCTTCGGCACGGGTGAGGAATTTATCCAGCTTATCCATAGAATGCCCCCCGTGCAGGAGCCGAAAATCAGCTTCGATAACTGGCGTTAATCTTCACGTAATCGTAAGAGAAATCGCACGTCCACAATGTGGCGTTCACCATGCCGCGGCTCAGTATTACACGAATGGTGATGTCGCTCTGCTGCATGACGCGCTGTCCGTCTTCCTCCTGATAACTCGCGGCGCGCCCGCCGTTTTCGGCCACCAGCACGTCGTCGAGATAGAGCTTCAACTTTTCGACATCCAGATCGGCGACACCCGCATAACCGATGGCGGCGAGGATGCGCCCGAGGTTGGGATCCGAGGCGAAGAACGCGGTCTTGACCAGCGGCGAGTGGGCGATGGCGTAGCCGATCTTCTTGCACTCGGCCTCGTCGCTGCCGCCTTCCACCTTGATGGTGATGAATTTGGTCGCGCCTTCGCCGTCGCGCACGATGGCTTGCGCCAGCACGGTGGCAACTTCGGTGACCACCGCCTGCAACGCCGCGCGGTTCGCCACGTCGATGCTGACGCCGCTCTTGCCGGATGCAATCAACATGAGCGCGTCATTGGTGGAGGTGTCGCCATCGACGGTGATGCAGTTGAACGAACGGTTGGCGGCTTCACTTACCATCTGCTGCAGCAGCGGTTGCGCGATGGCGGCATCGGTGGCGATGTAGCCCAGCATGGTCGCCATGTTGGGGTGGATCATGCCGGAGCCTTTGGAGATGCCGGTGACGGTGACAACCTTGCCGTCGATCTGCACTTGGCGCGACACAGCCTTGGCGACGATGTCGGTGGTCATGATCGCGTGGGCGGCGTCATGCCAGTTGTCGGCCTTGAAATTGGCGATGGCCTGCGGCATGCCGGCGATGACCTTTTCGACAGGCAGCGGCTCCATGATGACGCCGGTGGAATACGGCAGCACTTGCTCGGGCGAGCAACCCAGCAGTTTCGCCAGTGCCGCGCAGGTGGTGCGCGCTGCAGTCATGCCCTGCTCGCCCGTGCCGGCATTGGCATTGCCCGTATTCACGACCAAAGCGCGGATGCCCTTGCCTGCCGCGAGGTGCTCGCGCGCGACGGTGACCGGGGCAGCACAGAAACGGTTGGTCGTGAACACTCCCGCGACGTTCGCGCCTTCATCCAGTCTGATGACCAGCAGATCCCTGCGTGCGGCGCGCTTGATTCCCGCTTCCGCGGTACCCAAGGAAACGCCCGCAACGGGCAACAGTTGTGCCGCGACGGGCGCTGAGAGATTAACCGGCATTGCGTGCTTCCTTAATAACGTCCGTGTGTTTGATGGATGTAGTTGCTCATCTCGACCGATTGCATGTTCATGCGGCGGACGATGCCATGGGTATGGCGCACCACGCCGCGCATCACGTAATACACGATGGCGGGCTGGGTATTCAACAAGGACTCGAATTTGGAGCGTTCCAGCACCAGCACCTTGCTATCGCTCTTGGCCGTGACGGTCGCGCTGATCTGGGTGACCGTGCCGCCGACGAACGTGATGATGCCGGCCAGGTCGCCTGGCTCCAGCAGGTGCAGCGTGACCTGCTCCTTGCCGATGGTGGCGACCGCCTCGACCTCGCCGCTGGCGAGGATGATCAATGCATTTTTCAAGCGGGCATCGCCGGGCTGCACCAGGATATCGCCCGCCTTGTATTCCTTGATCTCGATGATGCGCGCCAAAGACTCGATCTCGGCGTCGCGCAACTCTTCCGTCAGTGTGGAGTTGTGCAAAGTTTGTATGATCAAATCTTCTTTCGTCATTCTTCTCTCCCCAAAATGGTCGGTTGCGTCAGTTCAATCTGCCATGGCACTGCTTGTACTTCTTGCCCGAGCCGCACGGGCACGGATCATTGCGCCCGACCTTCTCGTGCCCACGCACGAACGGCTTGTGCTCGGCATCCTGTATATCGGGTTGCCCCAGCGCTTCTTCATAGTCCGAATGATGATACTGCACATTTTCCGGCGCGTGGGGCGCTTCCGCGGCCGCCACATCGGCCTCGCTGCGAATCTGCACGTTAAGCAGGGTCTGCGTCACGTCGCGCTTGATTGCCTCCAGCATGGTGGAAAACAGTTCGAACGCCTCACGCTTGTATTCCTGCTTGGGATTCTTCTGTGCATAACCGCGCAGATGGATGCCCTGCCGCAGGTGATCGAGCGCCGCCAGATGCTCGCGCCAGTGCTGGTCCAGGCTCTGCAGCATCACGATGCGCTCGTAGCCGTGCATGACCTCGGCGCCGACCTGCTCCACTTTGCCCTGGTATTGCTGCTGTGCAGCTTCCACCAAGCGCTGGCGCAGGCCGCTCTCGTCCAGTTGCTTGTCCTGCTCCAGCCACTGGGCCACCGCCAGATGCAGCTGAAACTCGGCGGCCAGCGCCTTTTCCAGACCGGCCACATCCCATTGCTCTTCCATGCTTCCCGGCGGCAGATACTCGGCCACGACATCGGAAAGCACGCCTTCGCGCATCGCGGCGATGGTTTCGGAGATGTCGGTGCTCTCCAGCAGTTCGCTGCGCTGCTGATAGATCACCTTGCGCTGGTCGTTGGCGACGTCGTCATACTCGAGGATCTGCTTGCGCATGTCGAAGTTGCGTGCTTCCACCTTGCGCTGCGCGTTCTCGATGGCACGCGTCACCCACGTATGCTCGATGGCCTCGCCCTCGGGCAGCTTGAACCTGTTCATGATCGCCGTCACCCGGTCGGACGCGAAGATGCGCAGCAGCGGGTCCTCCAGCGACAGATAGAAGCGGCTGGAGCCAGGATCGCCCTGGCGGCCGGAACGGCCGCGCAACTGGTTGTCGACGCGGCGCGACTCGTGGCGCTCGGTGCCGATGATATGCAGGCCGCCGCTGGCGATGACCTGCTCATGGACCGGCTGCCACTCGGCGCGCAGCTGCGCGATGCGCTGCTCCTTGGCTGACGCATCCAGGCTCTCATCCATGCGCACCAGCTCGATCGGCTTCTCGACGTTGCCGCCCAGCACGATATCGGTGCCGCGCCCCGCCATGTTGGTGGCGATGGTGATCATCTTCGGCCGGCCGGCCTGCGCCACGATCTCCGCCTCGCGCGCGTGCTGCTTCGCGTTCAGAACCTGGTGCGGCAATTTTTCCTTTTCCAGCAAACCGGACAGCAGTTCCGAGGTCTCGATGGAGGTCGTGCCCACCAATACCGGCTGACCGCGCTGGTAGCAATCGCGGATGTCGGCAATGACCGCCGTGTATTTTTCAGCCGTGCTGAGATAGACCTTGTCCATCATGTCGTTGCGTATCGTCGGGCGATGCGGCGGAATAATGACCGTCTCCAGGTTGTAGATGGACTGGAACTCGAAGGCTTCGGTATCCGCCGTGCCGGTCATGCCGGACAAGCGATGGTACATGCGGAAATAGTTCTGGAACGTGATCGAGGCCAGGGTCTGGTTCTCTTTCTGGATCGCAACGCTCTCCTTGGCTTCCACCGCCTGGTGCAACCCGTCCGACCAGCGCCGTCCAGACATCAGACGCCCCGTGAATTCGTCCACGATCACCACTTCGCCGTTCTGCACTACATAGTGCTGGTCGCGGTGGAACAGGTTGTGCGCGCGCAATGCGGCATACATATGGTGGATCAGCGTGATGTTGGCCGGATCATACAGACTGCCGCCGGGCGGCAGCAGGCCCGCCTGCGCCAGCAGTCCCTCCGCGTGCTCGTGGCCGGACTCGCTCAGCAGGATCTGGTGGTTCTTCTCGTCGACATGGTAATCGCCCGGCGCATTCTCGTCCGCCTGGCGCGTCAGCCGCGGCGCCAGCTTGTCCATCGCCAGATACACGTCGAGGTTGTCTTCCGCCTGGCCGGATATGATGAGCGGGGTGCGCGCCTCGTCGATCAGGATGGAGTCCACCTCGTCTACGATGGCGAAATTCAGGCCGCGCTGGAAGCGATCCGCAGCGTGGGCTGCCATGTTGTCGCGCAGGTAGTCGAAGCCGAATTCGTTGTTGGTGCCGTAGGTGATGTCGGCTGCGTAGGCAGACTGCTTGTCCGCATGCTCCATATTCGTCAGGATGACGCCGACCGACAGCCCGAGGAACTGGTACAGCTTGCCCATCCATTCGGCATCGCGGGATGCCAAGTAGTCGTTCACCGTCACCACATGCACGCCCTTGCCCGACAGCGCATTCAGATAGGCCGGCAAGGTCGCCATCAGGGTCTTGCCCTCGCCGGTGCGCATCTCGGCGATCTTGCCGTAATGCAGCACCATGCCGCCGATCAGCTGCACGTCGAAGTGGCGCATTTGCAATGCGCGCTTGCCACCTTCGCGCACCACGGCGAAGGCTTCCGGCAATAGCGCGTCCAGCGATTCGCCCTGCTGCGCGCGTTGCTTGAATTCTGCCGTCTTGGCGCGCAAGGCCTCGTCGGAAAGGGCGGATATTTCCGGCTCCAGCGCATTGATGCGCGCGACGGTCTGGCGATACTGCTTGAGCAGGCGGTCGTTTCGACTGCCGAATACGGACTTCAATATTTTGGAAATCATTCTTTTTTCTTCTGCCGCTGTTACGAACAAATAAAAAAGGGTGAGGCACACACCTCACCCTTCTGCAAAACCTGTACGGTCAACTCCTGGCTTGTTCCAGGAAGCGTACCGGGTTCTGGGCGATGCCCTTGTATCTCACTTCGAAGTGCAGATGCGGACCGGTGGAGCGGCCCGTGCTGCCCGACAGCGCAATCTCCTGTCCGCGCCGCACCATCTGCCCGACCTTCACCAGCAGCTTGGAGCCATGCGCATAGCGCGTAATGACCTGGTTGCCATGATCGATCTCGACCATATTACCATACTGCGGATGGGCGTCCGCATACACCAC
>JBQGEN010000037.1:0-8044 GCA_052039615.1 Sideroxyarcus sp.
ACGCGTCAACTCCAAGCCGATCACCCTCGTCGCCAGCATCAGCCTGAGTGGCAATTTCTGGCTGAACAGGAGATTGATCAAATTGCGCAAGTGCTGCCGCCAGGAATGCACGCGATCCTTCCGGTAGCTGGTCGCCATCAGCAGACCGATGCCGACCGCCAACGCCATTTCCAGATAACCCGCGAGATGATTGCGGTTCACGAAGGTGCCGGTGGCAAAGCCAACATAGGCAACTTTTTCCACGAAAAAGCCGTATTCCAGCCCGGACAAAGTCATCATGCTGCCGTAGAACGCCTGGAACACCGCGCTGAACACCAGCGTATAGCCCAGCATCACCAGACGCTGTTTGCTGTTGACCAGCAACAATGTCAGCGCGAACAACGCCACGTAAGCCGCACTCTTCAACCAGAACTGGAAGGTGGCATAGGGATGCAGCGAGAGCGGCGCCCAGCCGGTGTCTCCCGCCATCCCGTAGAGCGCAAGGCTCTCCGGCGACAGCCATTGCCTCGCCATTGCCGGCAACGGGACCAGTTGCAGCGCGACGTACGCCAGCCAGATCACCAGCAGCCCAAGCGCAACTCGCGCCCCATTGAATGCAGGTCCGGCCGTCACGCGATTGCGCTGCCACCCGACGATCCACAGCCAAGACAACGAGACAATCCATATCTCGAATATCGTCGCAGCCCAGGGGCGATTGCTGCCCAGCGGCAGGGGCAACCAGACCAGCAAACACAACAGCGCGATGAACAACCTGTCTTCGAATTTAGAGGCCGTCGGATTCATCGCGAGCAACCCATACCCTCGCTGCCGCAGCCGTCGCGGTGCGACTGTGCGACGACAAGCATCGCTTCGGCTTGCCGTTTCATGCCGCGCACCAGATTCTCACTCACCATCTCCCGCTCCGCGTCCGGCAGCCCGGCCCACGCGCTCCAGCCGATGTCGGCCACGACGAGTTGCAACTCCGGCTCCCATGGCCCCAAGGTCACCGTGCGCTCCAGGCTGCGGCGGAACTCGGCATCGTATTCGCCCAATTCATTCTTGAGCCGCAGCAAAATGGCCCAGCTGTACGGGGATGCGGGGCGCAAGACGATCGCCCGGCGTATCGATACGAGACCACGCCTGAGCAGGCCGGTTCTTTCGGCGCCGGTTATACCTGGCATGCCGGAGCGCACCAGATCAAGGCGCGCCATGTCTTCATAATGATCGGGATTTCCAGGCGAGATCAACTGAGCCACAACAAGAACGCGAGACACCTCAGCTTGGTCGGATACGTCAAGTGGAACCTTACCCGATGACCATGCGGCTATTTCTTTCCTGATATATCCGGAAAGAAAATCGGCGATCCCGATACGGGTTGCCGAAAACATGACAAACAACAGAAGCGCCCCGGTAACCCACAGAATGCCTGTACCTATCGAACGCCTCATCCTGTTCCGCTAAATCTTGATGCCCAGGAAACTTCGGGTTGGCTTGGCCGGCTCTTGCCCATAGGCGTACTTGTACTGATAGGAATAATGCCCGTAGCGGTCGGCCTTCTTGTGGTCCATCTGGTTGAGCACGACCCCCAGCAAAGGCGCACCGACATCGCGTAGGCTCTTGATCGCCGTGCCGATCAACTGATGAGGGACCCCGTCGGCCTTGACCACATATAGCACCGCGTTCGCATGGCGCGAAATGACCAGAGAATCGCTAACCGGCTTTAGCGGCGGGCAATCGATCACCACCACATCGAACTGCTGTTTCAACTGCTCGATGGTGTCGCCGAATTTATGCGAGGAGATCAATTCCAGCGGAGAGGTAAGCCGCTTACCGGCAGGCAGCATGAACACATTGGGGCTCGAAGTGTTGCGTATGCATTGCGCCAGCTCGGCCTCTCCGGCAAGGAAGTCCACTAACCCAGCCCCAGTGCTGCTCACTTCGCCAAGGTTCTTCCCCACCATCGGCCGGCGCATGTCCGCATCGATGATCAGCACTTTTTTTATCTGACCCAGGGCAAAGGCCAGACTAATCGCGATAGTGGTCTTGCCTTCGCCGGGTACGGTAGAAGTCACAATCACGACCTTGTGCGGCTCATCGATAGCGGACAGCAACACCGAGGTCCGGATACTGCGTATCGACTCCGAAAAAATGGAATCCGGGTTGCCCAAGAAGACAGAAGAAGGATTGTCGCCCCCCTCTTTCTGTTCAAGCAAGGGCACCGTCCCCAACACCCCCACATGAAGGCGACGCTCGGCATCCTGTTCCGAGCGCAATGTGTTATCCATATAATCGCGCAAAAGCACCAAGGCCACGCTGGCAAACAAACCAAGCAGCAAAGCGGCCATGATCGCCTTGAACTTGTTGGGCTTTATGGGGGCTGACGGCTGCACGGCCGGATCGATCAGACGCCCCGCCGTGGATTGCAGATTTGCCGTAGCCTCGGTCTCTTTTGCCCGGTTGATAAAGTTGTCGTACAACTGCCTGTTGCTATCGACATCGCGCTGCAACACGCTCAACTGGGATTCCTTGCGCGATATGCTCTGTATCTCCGCCTGGGTTTGCGCCTTGGCGCCCGCCGCCGCGTTTGCGTTGTCGCGCGCGATTTCGTATTCCCGATAAATGCCGTTGATCACGGCCTTGATGGCCTGTGCCAACCCTTCGCGCGCCGATTTCAGCTCTGTCTCGGCCGCGATCATCTTGGGATGGGCGGGGGCATAGCGGCTCTTGTATTCGTTCACCTTGCGAGTCGCCTCGGACTCCGCACTCTTCATTTTCTGCACCGTGGAGTCTTTCAATACCGCGGGGATCGATTCCAGCACTTCGATCGGCTGCCCCTTAGAATCCTTGACTTGGTTATAGGCAGCCTGGGCTTCCGACAAGCGCATGCGCGCGGAAATCAGGTTGGTCGCCACCTGCTCGAACTGTTTGCCGGTTCCGCTTAACACCACTCCTTTGTTATCGACGATGTTTTCCTGCTCGCGGTATAGCTGCAGTGCTTTTTCCGACTCTTCCAGCTTGCTGCGTATGCTTTCCATACGCAGGGTCAGCCAGCCGCTGGCCTTTTGCGTCATTTCGGAACGCGATTCCAGGTCGTTGTCGATGTAGGCATCCACCACCGCATTGGCCACCTTGGCGGCCAATTCCGGATCCGTGGAATCGAAGCTGACCCTGACGATCTGGCTCCTCAGTATCGGCTCGATAGTCAGCCCTCCCGAGACTCGCCCGACCAAGGTAGCCACCATCTGATCCTCGGTCACCTCCTTCGCGGCAGTCGCTTCTTTGACGAACCATCCCTTGTGCAGTCGCGGATTCATGGCAGGATGATCGTACAGCTTCAGTTTTCGAACCACTCGCTCGGCTACCGAACGCGAATGAAGTATCTGCACCTGGGAATTGAACGCCTCCATCGAGTCGCGCTGGCCACCGTAAAGGTCGTTCAGGGTCAGCACCTTGCTCTTGACGTTCTCAATCAACAACAGAGCCGTCCCGCGATAGATCGGTGTCATCTGGAACACCGCCAACGCAGCCAGCAGTGTGACCATGAGGGTCAGAATGAAGATTTGACCGCGATATCTTTTTACCAGCAACCAGTAGTCAAGCAAACCTGCTGCAATTGGAGTCGCCATACCGGCGGCATCCGGGCTTTCACGGCTCATCAAAAGAAACTTTCTTCAACGGTGATGGTGTCGCCAGGCTCGACCAGCGTATCGGGCTCGCCTTTGATGGCGGCGGACTTATCCTGATTTTCATGGATGATGGAAACAGTATCCTTGTTGGCGCGATCCTTGAATCCGCCGGCGACGGACACTGCCTTGAGCACATTCAAACCGGGCTGATAGGGATAATTGCCCGGCTTGTGCACTTGGCCGTTGACGAACACGTCGCGGTACTGTTCTATCGATACGGTCACCAGCGGATTGATCAGGTAAGTACCCTTCAAGCCGGCGGTGACTTTCTGCTGCAATTCCGCCCCGGTAAGTCCCTTCACCCTGATCTCGCCCAGCAATGGATAGGAGATCGATCCCGCATCGCTCAATTTGATTTTTTCCAGACTCAATTCCTTCTCGTCGAACACGGTGATACTGATGATATCTCCCGCACCGAGACGGTAATTGGATGTGCCATCCTCAGCTGCAAGGGACACTCGCGCCAAAAATAGCAGTGCAGTCAAAGCAAGCAGTCGAATAATCACATCATGCCTATTCACGAAAAGTAAACCGGGCCTCAAAAGGGAGTGAACCGCCTTTGGCAAGTGTCTCGATTAGAGCTCGGAACGGATGCTCACCCCGAATATGTTGCCAGTGTAATTTGGACTCACGCCCGTGAATCCGGTGGAGGTCTTGACGGCGTGGGAATACTCAGCCCCCAGCACCAGCCACTTGCGCAGCCTGTAGTCCGCTTTAAAACCGTAGAAGTTGGTGCTATCGGAACGTCCGCTCTGGGCAAAATCTTCGGTCAACCAGCCTGCATTCAAATGCAGAGTGGTCTGCTCGCTCAAGTCGTAGCCTAAATCCAGTGCATTGTTGGTGAGCCAAACGAAGTCGCCCACGCCGGTAGATTCGGTGGACTTCCGCCCGGTGATCCAGTCGACACGCGCAAATTCGCGCGGACTCCAGCGCACGCTGCCTTCCCAACTTGTCCCGGTAAAGTCTGGGCGTCCAGCAAAATCGAACTTCTTGTGCAACTGGCCTGCTTTGAAGGAGCCGCTGGTTTGCGCAGTTGCCTTCCATGTTGCACCAAGCAAAATACGCTGCTCCTTACCGCTCAGGGTAGCAGCAGTATCCACGTATGAGATACGCGTATCGGTCAACTGGGCGAATGCGTAAACCTTGGGAGAAACGCGATAGTAGAAAGTACCGCCGACGTCGCTCATGTCCCGATCAAACACCGAGGTCACCGTACGGTTATTGCGGTAGCGGATGGAGTATGCGTCGGCATCCAGCTGTATCCTACCGATGGATTCCTCACTGCCATAGGTAAACGACCCGGCAAGCCCGGTGTTATCCCACTTGTTCGGCGTAGCCGTCGGGGCGGAATAGGTACTGCCGCGATCATCATGACCAAGCTTGAGTTGCGGAGTAATCAACAGCGTGGCGCGTGAAGAAAAGGCCAACTCGGCATTTGCCGACAGATTCTGGTCGTCATAATTGTCAGCAGTGCTCTGCGCATAACGTGCAAGATCGGCTTTATAGGCCAGCGAATAGATATTAGCTCCAGACTGCGCCTGCATCAGCACGGAAGGACTGAGCACCGTGATCATGGACGATTTCTTGCGGATGTCCGACTTGAACAGATTGTCGTTGCTCTTCTCGGCAAGGGCAAAGCCGGGATAAATGTCCACGCCACCCGAGCGTAGCACCGGCGCATCGGAACCTTCCGGGACGGCGTAGTTCTCAGCCTGAACCGCCCCTCCGGCCAGATAACCGCAGAAAAACAAGCATTGTACCAAACGTGATTTTTTCACTTCCTTCTCCCCAAGCAACTACAAACTGTCACGACGCGTTCCCTGCGCCATTTAATATCATCCCCATCAAGCCGCATCGGCATCAGGACGGACTTGCCCCGCCCCCCATGACGCTCTCGACTGGCGGCACCGAATGCGATGAGTCATCTTTCTGCCGGCTCGGATTGTTAAAATTCTGCTGGGTATTGTTGTGGGGAGTCCAGTTACGGGTAGCAAGGCTCTGCAAGTCGGCAACAGTCTGGCTGTCATGCGGTGCTGCCCGCAACGCCGAGTTGATGATTGCCGATGCCTTGTTCTGGTTCTGCGCCGCCCCCAACGCCGCAACGGTAATCGCCACCGCCTTCGACGGCGCAGCCGCTACCGCTGCACTGACTATCATCGTGACCTGCGACGGCGCAGCTTTCACCGCCGTGGCGGTGATTGCCTCCGCCTGCGACGGTGCTGCCGTCACCGCAGCCGCGATGATCGTCGACATGCTGCTCCCTCCATTCAGCGTAGCAATGGCTGACGCCACAATGGCGGTAGCGTGATCTGGATTGGCTGCCGCCAAAGCCTTGACCAGCGCCGTTGCGTTACCCGGATTAGCCGTTATTTGTGCGGCTATCTTGGATGCCATATCTTTATCCGGGCCTTCAAGCTCCAGTTGGGCCCAGGCGGTCGGATGCACTTCAATCCCGGCTTCGGCCATTGCACCCTGAACGCAGCCGAGCAAGGCAACGCCCCACAAGACGACAGCAATTTTTTTTCCATATTCCATTTCCATACCCCTTTCTACAAGCATGCGCCATGATGGAAGAATGCAACTCTTTAAATCCAATGAAGCTTACAGGCCAATTCGATTCATATCAACATATCGCAACCACCAAATATCCTACCGCATCTTTCCTCTCAGCCAGCCGCACAACATGCGCCGGTGCTCCGCCAGCTCCCTCAACGGCTGCTTGCGTCCGGCATGCGCCTTCAGCAGTGCGGGCAGCTTCCCCAAGGCTAGGCGATACCAGCGCCGGGGATAATACAGATAAGCCACAGGCGACTCCGCACTCACCGGAAAGTGTCGGGCGATGACGGAACGCGGGGGGAATACCGCGCCGGCCAGACGCAAGAATCGCTCGGAAAATTTTCCGGAGTACAGAATCTCCTGAACGTCATAGTCCAGCAGCCTGTGGTCGCCGGGATCGGAAAACAGCAGATACTCGGCCGCCTCCAGCCAGGCCGGTTCGCCCTCCCCGCCCCCGAGCGCCTCGATAACCTCGTCGGGTATCTTCGCCCCCAGATGCCGCTTCGCCAGATACAGCACGGAAAGCGCGCAACGCTGCCAGTTGCCGCCGGACACAAGACCGAGAAAACCCGGCCAATCGACGGCCTGTCGTTCCGTCAGCAAAGCCACATCCGCCAACGCCAACGGACCCAGATCGAGTTGGTGATCCAGGGTGGCGTGTATGCACAAATGCAGCAACAAGCCTTCCGCGGATAGGAACCGGATGGGAGCGCCGCCGACCGTTTCCGATATGCTGCGCGCCCACAGCCCGTCCTCGAAACCGGCGGCATCCCCGCCCGGCGGCGTCAGGCGATGGTGCAATTCGACGCCGATGCCGCCCGGCCCGGTCAGCGGCGGGAGATGTATCCTGTCCGCGAAATATGCCTCGGGCGCACCCTCGAACATGGCTCGGTATCCGTGAGCCCGTAGCAGCTCGAATGCCTGCACCGCCTGCTCCGGCCGCAACAGCAGATCCAGATCGCGCATCGGCCTGAGTCCCGGCTCGGCATAGGCGAACTGCGCGAGAAAAGCGCCTTTCAGGGCGATAGAGGGAATCTGCGCGGCATCGAGGATCCGCGTCACCGTCACCAGTTCGCGATAAATGTTCAGGTTGCGCAGGCTGTGTTTGCGGTGCGCGGCCTTAAGGCGATCCTTCACGTCTTGGGGAACTGCTTCGGCAAGATCGCCGCGCGCCAGCCTGTCGTGCAGCATGGGGCCTAGCCTATGCATCCGCGCCAGCCGCGATAACTCATCCCAATCCTCCGCCCGCATCCGCCTCACCGCGGCGAGGTCGGGCAGCATGTGATCGCGATGCAGCGCATCGAGTATCAATTTCCTGGCGCGGGCGCATTCGAGCGTCACACACCGCTCCCGACCGGCTGCCATGCCCCAACTACCCCCTCCTCCATCCGCACCATGCCGTCGATCAGCCCGGCGAGCTCCTCGTGCCGGTGCGTGACGACCAGCACCGTCATGCTGCCGTGCAGTGCGCGGATCGAATCGAGCACCAGCCGGTGATTTTCCGCATCGAGCGCGCTGGTGGCCTCGTCGAGCATCAGCAATTGCGGCTTTCTGAGCAGCGCCCGCGCCAGCGCGAGGCGCTGCTTCTCGCCGCCGGAGAGTTTGACGCCGCGCTCGCCGACTTCGGTATCGAGCCCGCGCGGCAAGCGCTGGACCAACTCAGCCAGCGCCGACTGCGCCAGCGCCTCCGTGATCCTTTCGTCGCTCGGGGCGGCATTTCCCCAGATCAGGTTATCGCGGATGCTGCCGTTCTGGATATGCGTCTCCTGCGGAATGCAGGCGATGCTCTGCCGCCATCCGGGCAGTTGCGGCAACGGCACGCC
>JBQGEN010000038.1:0-3316 GCA_052039615.1 Sideroxyarcus sp.
CTCCTTGACTGTATCCACGCCGGCTTTCTCGAGCAGCTCGCTGTACTCCTCCCCGATCCCGTGGACACGCATCAGGTCCGCCATGTTCACCCACTTCAATACGAGCGCGGCTGAAACACCCGTTTTTTCGACCAGCTCTACCCGGCCTTTGCGGGTCTTGCCCTGTTCTAGCAGGTCCCCCGTGGTCTTCACCCCAATTTCTAAAAGTTTCTGAGCATATGCAGGGCTGATGCCTTCGACTTTCTCCACCGGGATCAACCGCTTCGGGGTGGTTGGAATGAAGGGGGATACCGCCAGGCTTTCTTGCGTTTGCTCAAGGACGGCTACCTGTTCTTCTGCTACTGCCTCGAGAACCGGCTCCTGGACAGGCAGCGTCTCAACTTCATCCAATAGCTCAGGCTCGGGCTCTGCCTCGAGGACCGGCTCCTGGACAGGCAGTGGCTCAACCTCTTCCAATGGCTCCGGCTTAGGCTCGGCAGGAGACGGTTGGGATAAAAAGGCCTCTTCTACGAACCTTGTCATGAGCACCCGCGACGCCTCACCCGGCGCCCGGTCCAGCTCCATGTGCGCAGCTTTCTGGTGAACCAGCTCTGAGACGTCGTGATATAAGCCCAGCGAGCCAACCTGCTTGCCGCCCAGGATTACCGGGATCCCAAACACCTCCACATCCAGCAAAGAGCCATCTTTGCGCCTGCGCTGTGTTACTTTGTGGGCCGTTTCTCCCTTGCGAACGGTTTCCGCCATCCCGCGGGTTTCGTAAACCAGATCCGGCGAGGAGATCAGCAGGTCGGCTTTCTGACCGAGCGCTTCCCGCTTGCCGTACATAAACATATTCTCAAAGGCCGGGTTGCAGTCGATGATCCGGTCCTCCAAGTTGAGCGTCACGATGGCGACCGGGCTGTTGTTCACCAGCAGTTCATAATAATGGGTCAACCGCTGCTGTTCCTTTAAGGCCAGCCTTTGCGGAGTAATGTCCCGAAAAATATAAACCCATCCTGCCTGCATCCCATCGACCAGAAGATGGTTCTTAAAGGTCTCATACCAGACCTCTAAATCGGGAGCTTTCACTTCCTGTTTCTCACCCGGAGCCGTTCCCAGCAGGCTGTCCGTGCCGCTGGCGAACAATTCGTCGATGCCCCGGCCGATGATCTGGCTGTATCCAAGCTGGAAAGTCTCGCCCACAGCCCGGTTGCAGCGCAGGATGACTCCAGCTTCATCCGTAAGAAGAATCAGGTCACCAACCGCGTCAAAAGTTGCTTCCCACTGCTGCTTGCCGCGGCGGATGACCGCCTCCAGATCCTGAAATTTTTTCCCCTGTTCGTCAAGTTGCCCGGTGAGCTGGAGGACCTCTTCCTCGTGCCGGTTAACCTGTTCAGTCTGCTCGGTTTGGAGCTGGAGGATCTCAGCCTGGTGCTTTTCGTCCTGCTCCGTTTGGAGCTGGAGGATGTGTGCCTCATTCTTTTGGTCCTGTTCCGTTTGGAGCTGTTGGAGCCCTAACTGGTGGTTTTGGGTGAGCCACTCGGCGTGCTTCTTGGAATATTCGACCCGATCTTTCTCTCGGCCGACCCAAAACAATAAAAATATGCTGAACAGGATCAGGGCATCGATGACCAGGAATAGAGGGTTTGAGGTATGCAGCGACAAAAGGTTGTTGAAGGTGAAGATCATATTTTGGGTGAAGAGCCCGATCGCGGATACGACCACAACCACGATCAGTCCTAAGATGATCCCCAAGATCAAGTAACGAAAAGCATATTTACTGCCGCGTTTTGGTTTTTCTTGCATTTCAGACGCTCCTTCCGCCACAACTGCTTATGATAAAAAGCTGACCAAGTGCAACGCACTTTCTCTGTGGTGAGAATCCTTGTCTGGAAAAAGGTGTGTGCCAGAATAATAGGGATTATCCATCTGGGAGCAAGCTCATATCCAGCTTTTCAGCCTCAGCCTGCTCAGCTGAGGCAGAAGTCTCCTGCAGCCGGCGTGGTTTTGAGACCATCCACAGCGCTCCCAATCCGATCAGGGTCGAGACCACGGCGACGACCCAACCCAGGTAAGGGATGGAAGCCAGCAGCGCATAAAGGAACACCCCAACCAGGAGCGGCCAGATGCGGCTGTGGGAGTACTTCGGCAGCAGACGCTGGAAAAGAAGCCTGCCGGCCAGATACGCGACGATCAATCTGCTGAAATATGCGATCGATAGCCAGAAGACGGTCACCGCCAGCCCAAGTCCCAACAGCCCCGTGGTTCCGACCAGGAAGCCCAGTGTAGGGAGAGAGATCCAATAGAGGAAAAAGGCCAGGGCGAGGATCAGCGCCAAAGCCAGGAGTGCAGCAATCCAGCCGACGACGAAGACCAGCAGGCCGGTCAGGAGGGCCTGCCAGGGTCGCTTACGAGCCTGCTCGCCCGCCCAGCTCAGCTGAACGGGGACCAGCCAGACAGCCAGCAGCCCTATGATGAGCAGGGAGGCCAGGCTCCGCAGGAAAGGGACCGCCCAGTCTTTAATTCGCTCAACGCCGATCGAACTCTCCTGCTGTGGAGCCTGAAACTCAGGACCCGCAGTCAGAACCGGCCCGATTGCCGGAGCGGCAGAAATCAGCCGCAGGTTGTGAAGGGATGACAGCCCGGAGGCCATCCCCAGCGCAGCCTGGTTCGTAAACCCATCCCGGGAACTCCTGAATTCAGGCTGCTGAGTCTGAGGCAGCCAGCCCCGGCTTTGCAGATATTGGTAAACGCCCTGTATAAGGTTCAACGGGCCGACCACGGCATTTACCTGCCGCTTTACCTCGCCGGACAGATCGCTTTCCAGGCTGAGCACATTCAGATCGCGGTCAATCGTGGCGCCGTCCTGTGTCTCGAGGCTGCCGCCGATGAAGTACACGTCTCGCCCGATACGCGCCTGCGGGCCCAGCACCAGCGTCAGGGCGCTGATCACCGCGCTGCCGGTTACCGGGCCGTTGAGGGTCACCTTCTTCCCGCTGGCGACCAGGCTGCCGTCGACCTCGCCGTCGATGCTGATCTCATCTCCAGCGGCCGCCAGATCCCCGTGGATGACCCCATCCATCACCACCTCCGGCCCGGACAGGACCAGGTTCTGTTCCAGTACTTCCCCTCTATCCACGGTCGCATCCAGGCTGAGCCCGCCTGCCATGGCGGTGCCTGGGAGCAAAAAGCTGGCCGTCAGCACCAGGCTGAGCCAAAAAATTGTGGTTTTCCAGGATATTTTGCGTTTCATCTCATGTTAAAGATACAGGGAGCCAGCCTCCCTGTCTTCCTCAACATGATGGTTTTTCGATAACAAAAAACCGGGTTTCGGATG
>JBQGEN010000039.1:0-1680 GCA_052039615.1 Sideroxyarcus sp.
GCGAGCAGCCGGGCGTAGTCGCGCACGCGGTTCAAGTCTGGCTCGATAGTGCCGGCGTTCCAAAAAATTGACCGGCCGGCAAAACCTCGGTCTAACGCGCCATCCAAACCGTCTCGGTGGTTCACGACTCGCTGTGGTGCAAATGCCGCGTGCTGTTCATTCAGTTCACTGACAGGCTGGCCAAGAGCGATTTTCCTTAGCACCGAAAACACACCGTAGAGCACGCCCCGATCGTTTGGCGCGGCAATCAGCAAACAGTTCTGACCCTCCAGCTTCACGCTCTTCAACCAAAAACCATCATGGGCCAGCTGCGGCATCTTTTCGATTGCGGGTGCTGCCTTTTTCACGGCGTCAAACGTGCCGAGAAGAATGGCATCCTCTTTGGGCGGCTTCGTTTCTATCCGCATCGTTCGACCGAGCATTCCACGCACGCCGCGCACCAATTCCGCTGCCGCCGACGTGAGCGGCTCGGTATCACCCAACATGACTACGCAGGCCGGCAAATCGTTGTAGCGATCCTTCGCGCCTTTGTCGTCAATCGCCGGGTACCGCAGCCAGGCATCGTATCCTGTCTCGGCCATAAGTGTTGGTGCCAAGGCGAGTACCATGAACACGCTTAGTATCAAGCGTAGACATGGGGCTCCGTGGGCAAACGGCTGATCATCCGTGGGCTGTGTGGGCATGGCTTTGATCGTGCAAGCGTCCAATTTCCGCCGGAGGCCCGGCCGGCGCCCTCAGTGAATATAATACGCGATAGGCAGCATTATGGTTTAAGCACAAGCCTGCTGGCATTGCGAAATTATACGTCACGGCCGGCCATTTTCCGGCACGGAGATCTCCACGGGCTCGACACGCGGAATTAACAGGTGGACTAACAACAGAGCGATGATATAGGCCGTGGCGGCAATTCCGAATAACACGACGTAATTGCCGGTCAATTGCTTGAGTTGGCCGGCACTAAGCTGCAAGCAAAAACCGCCCATGGCGCCGGCGAACCCACCGATCCCGACAATTGAACCCACGGCGCGCCGCGGAAACACATCGGACACCAACGTGAACAGGTTTGCGGAAAACCCCTGGTGCGAAGCAGCGGCCACGCCAATGAGAAACACAGCCAGCCATTTTTCGGTCACCAACGGCGCCGCCGCCACCGGAACGATGCACATCGCGTAGGTCAGCATCGCCGTTTTACGGGCGGCGTTCACTGACCAGCCGCGCCCGATCAGCCATGAACTCTGCCACCCACCGAGCACCGAGCCGACGTCGGCCATGATATAAACCGTCATCATCGGCCACATGATTGTTTTGATGTTGATACCATGCTGAGCTGCCATGAATGGGGCGAACCAAAACAGGTAGAACCACCAAATCGAATCCGTGAGAAACTTCGCAACGGCAAATCCCCACGTCTGACGATGAGTAAGCAACAGCCGCCATGGGATCCGCACTGGTGGATCGGCCGGGTCGCTTTCAATATACGCGAGCTCCTCAGGCGACACTTTGGGATGCTCTTGCGGGCGCCGGTAAATCGGCCACCACAGCACGACCCAAACCAGGCCCGCGAGACCTGTGGCCACGAAGGCCGTCTCCCAGCCGCGGTATTGAAAGATGATCGGCACGAGAAACGGCGAGATCGTGGCACCGACGTTGGTGCCCGCGTTAAAGATGCCGGTCGCCAGG
>JBQGEN010000040.1:0-1520 GCA_052039615.1 Sideroxyarcus sp.
CTCGGTGGCGGAGGCGGCGGCAAGACCAACACCTCCATCCTCACCGCCGACCGGGTCGAGAAGCCCATGCTGGGCCGGTACCGGGTGGAGAAGGAGCTGGGCCAGGGTGCCATGGGGGTGGTGTACCAGGGCCGCGACCCGAAGATCGGGCGCGTGGTGGCGATCAAGACGATGGCGCTGTCGCAGGAATTCGAGGCCGAGGAGCTGGCCGACGCGCGCGAACGCTTCTTCCGCGAAGCCGAGACCGCGGGGCGCCTGCAGCACCAGAACATCGTGACCATCTTCGACGCCGGCGAGGAGCACGACCTGGCCTACATCGCGATGGAGTTCCTCAAGGGGCGCGACCTCGCCGATTACTGCAAGGACGGACGGCTGCTGCCGGTGCCACGTGTCCTGTCCATCGTCGCGCGGGTGGCGCAGGCGCTTGCCTATGCCCACCGGCAGAATGTCGTGCACCGCGACATCAAGCCGGCCAACATCATGTACGACCCGGAAAGCGACACGGTGAAGGTCACCGACTTCGGCATCGCGCGCATCACCGACTCGTCCAAGACCAAGACCGGCATGGTGCTCGGCACGCCTTCCTACATGTCGCCGGAACAGCTGGCGGGGACCAAGATCGAAGGGCATTCCGATCTGTTCTCGCTGGGCGTGAGTCTGTACCAACTGGTGTGTGGTAAGCTGCCATTCGAGGGCGATTCCATGGCACAGCTGATGTTCCGCATCGCCAACGAGCCGCATGCCGACATTCTGCGCGTCAGGCCGGATGTGCCGCCGTGCGTGGTGGCCATCATCGACAAGGCGCTGGCGAAGAAGACAACCGACCGCTACCAGAGCGGCGGCGAGATGGCCGAGGCGCTCCGGCGCTGTGCGGCAAGCTTGTGATCGAGACCAACGAACAGGGAAAACGACAGGACGTTTTCAGGGGTGGGACGTGGATATACAAGATGCACTTGAGATAGTCAGCCAAACCGATCCAGGCATGGTGCGCGCGCATAACGAGGATAGTGTCGCCTACAATGCGGATTGCGGCCTGGTGGTGCTGGCGGACGGCATGGGCGGCTATAATGCGGGCGAGGTGGCGAGCGGGATCGCGGTTTCGGTCCTGGCCAGCGAGGTGCGCCATTACCTGGAGGATGCGCATCCGGAAGACCTGGATGCGGCGGGCGTGGAACTGGGCGTGGCGCTGCTGCACGACAATGTGAAGAAGGCCAACCTGTCCATCTTCCATGCGGCGCAGAGCCAGCCGCAATATGCCGGGATGGGCACGACCATCGTCACCGCGCTGTTCTACGACGACCGCGTGGCCGTGGCGCATGTCGGCGACTCGCGCATGTACCGTTTGCGCGGCGAAACGTTCGAGACCATCACCCGCGATCACTCCCTGCTGCAGGAGCAGATCGACAGCGGCATGATCAGCCGGGAGGATGCGCGCCAGTCCAAGAACAAGAATCTGGTGACGCGCGCGGTGGGGATCGACTCCGAGGTCGAGCCGGAGTTGCACGTGCACCAGGTCCAGG
>JBQGEN010000041.1:0-9811 GCA_052039615.1 Sideroxyarcus sp.
GCTATCCAGGCGATAGCGAGTGCGAGGGGCCAAGCGAGGTCGGAGGAGATATGGAGAGCCTCTAGCATGCCGGGCCGCTACCGCAAGAACCGGGCATGCCCATCAGATCAATCCCATCGCCACCAGCGCGATGAACGCCGCGAACAGCGCGAAGTGGCTGATGCCCTCGATGGCGTTGGTCTCGCCGTCGTGCAGGTTGTTCATCACGGTGACGAAGGTGAGCAGCAGCATGCCGGCCTGGACCGGGGTGAGCGCCATGACGATGCGTTCGCCGGTGAAAAGCGCCATGCCTTCGATCACCGGCAGGGTAAGTAGCACGGTAGCCAGCGATGCGCCGAGCGCGATGTTGACCGTGGTCTGCATGCGGTTGCTCTGCGCGGCGCGCAGTGCGGTAAGGATCTCCGGGCTGGCGGAGATCAGCGCCACCAGCACGGCGGGGATGGCCTTGGGCAGGCTGCTGCCGGCCAGTCCTGCATCCAGCAGCACAGACAGCACCTCCGACAGCAGACCGACCAGCACGATGGCGCCGAGCATGACGGCGACATGCAGCGCATTCGGGCTGTGCGCTTCGTCATGCGCTTCCTCGTCGGTCTCGCTGGAGTACTCGAAGAACTTGCGGTGCTCCACAGTCTGCAGGCGCAAGAAGCCGACGTACATCAGCGCCATCGCGCACACCGAGAACACGGAATAGAAGTGCCACTGCGCATCTGGCACGAAATCCGGGATGAACATGCCGATGCCGATCGCGACCAACAGCATGGCGACGTAGGAGTTGGCCGAGGAGATGTTGTACTTGGTCTGGCCGTGCTTGAGTCCGCCGACGATGGCGGCGAGGCCGAGGATGCCGTTGATGTCGAACATCACGGCGGCGAACACGGTGTCTCGCGCCAGCGTCGGGTTCGGAGCACCCTGCAGCAGCACGACCAGGATCACGACCTCCACCGATACGGCAGCCAGAGTCAGGATCAGCGTGCCATAGGGTTCGCCGAAACGCACCGCCAGCACTTCGGCGTGATGTGCGATGCGGAAGGCGACGCCAATGATGGCTGCGAGGATGACCAGCAGCAGCCCCCACAGCGTGATGCCGCCGTGCTCGATGGCGCCGTGCTCGAGTGCGAGGCCCAGGCCGAGCACGACGAGGGCGATGGCGATGGGAAGTTCGGACTTCAGATATTTCATGGCTTTTCCTTAACTGCGTTGATATGTGACGAAATGATATTCCAGCGGTTGCGGCGTCTCCTGCGTGCGCATCTCGCGCGCGGTCTCCTGCCACATGTTCCTGTCGAGTTCCGGGAAGTGCGCGTCGCCCGCGACATCCTGCTGGATCTCGGTGACGTAGAGCCTGTCCGCCAGTGGCAGCGATTGGCTGTAGATGTCCGCACCGCCGACGATGAAAGTCTCCGCGTCGCCTGCGCACAACTTGATCGCATCCTGCAGCGAATGTGCCATCACGCATCCCTCTATCCTGAGGTTCCGGTCGCGCGTGACGACCACCGTGGTGCGCCCCGGCAGCGGCTTGCCGATGGAGTCGAAGGTCTTGCGTCCCATGATCATGTGGTGTCCCATGGTCAGCGCCTTGAAGTGTTTCAAATCTTCCGGGCAGCGCCAGGGCAGGGTGTTGTTCACGCCGATGATGCGGTTCTTCGCCATCGCCACGATGATGGAAAGTCTCGGTTTGTCGTTCATTGGTTTCACCAGTGCAGCGCGCGCCTGCGCGCGCTTTTCTTCTGTTGATGGGATTGCATGCGGGCCACGACATGGTCGAGCACGTCGATGGCGTCCAGCACAAACGGCCCCTTGTTGAGCATGATGCATTCGGCGCGCTCGGCCATCGCCGCGTCGGTGACTTCGGCGCGCGATGGCAGGTTCTCCTTGATCAACCCTTCCAGCACCTGCGTCGCCCAGATCACCGGCACATGCGCCGATTCGCACAGCCACATGATCTCTTCCTGCGTTTCCGCCAGCTTTTCGTAACCGATCTCCACGGCCAGGTCGCCGCGGGCGATCATCACGCCGAAGGGATGCTTGCCCGCACCGCGCACGATGATCTCGGGCAGGTTGTGCAGTCCTTTCTTCGTCTCGATCTTGGCCACGATGCCGAGCTTGGTCGCGTTGCGTTCGGCCAGCGCCTCGATCAGCAGCGCCATGTCGGCGGCGGACTGCACGAAAGAGTAGCCGACGATGTCGGCATGGGCGGCGACGAAATCGAGGTCGCGCAGGTCTTTCTCGGTGAGCGCGGGCAGGTCGAGGTCGGTGTCCGGGAAGTTCAGTCCCTTTTCCGCCATCAGCTTCGAACCAAGCGCCTTGGCGCGGGTGACGCGCAGCAGCGCGCCTTCCTCGTCCAGCATTTCCACCACGGTGCCGATATGGCCGTCGTCGATCAGCACGCGCTGGCCGGGTTGCAGATGATCGAGCACGCCGGGTTGGGCGCAGGCGATGTGCGCAGGGATGATGCTGTTGTCGGCCTCGTCGATCTCGGAGGGTTCGCCGGGGAGGGGCATGCGGGTCAGCTTGAGCAGATCGCCTTCGCGCAACAGGATGGTCATCGGCGCGGCGGCGATGGCATCGACGAAGGTCTCGAACACCGGATGGTGTTTCGAGTGCGCGATGTGCCGGAGCGGGATGTTCTCTTCCAGGTAGGCGGAGGTCACGCAGGTGGCGCGCACCTCCAGCTCGGAGAGGCGCTCCTCGACGATCAGCACGCCGTCCTTGCCGCGCAGGTCGGTGAACTTGATGTGGTCGTCCCTGCTCAGGCGCTGCAGCCAGCCGGCCGCCACGCTGAGCCGCGCCGGGAGCCTTCGCCCCAGGCCGTCCTTGCGGGCGTTGCAGCCGGGCTGCCCGCTGGCATCGAGGATCACACTGGCGGGCGCGGTGATGGTGCCGCGATTGTTGCGCGCGGGCCTTAGGTGCACGATGCCCTGGTCGAGCGCGACGCTTCCGGTGCGCAGTTTCGGCCCGGCCAGATCCATCATTACCTTGCAGTTGCGTCCGGTCTCCTGTTCGGCGCGGCGCACGTGCCCGATCATCCTGAGCCACGCCTCGGGCGTATCGTGTGCGCAGTTGATGCGGGCGCAGTCCATGCCGCGCTGCACCAGTTCCCTGACAAAGGCGTAGTCCGTGGCCGCCTCGCTGGGGAAGGTCACCATGATGCGCACCGAGCGATTCCTGGGGGCCGTGCCGAACAGGCGGTTGGTGCGATGGGCAAGGTCGCCGCCGTTCTCGCCGAAGGCGGCCGCAGTCGCCAATATCTTCTTCAATTGCGCTGGCGTCCCTGCCAGCGCTTCCAGCGCATGGATGACGGCATCGAGGTTGGCGAGCACATGCCCTTCGGTGCGCCCCAACGAAGACAGGCCGATAGCCGCCAGCAGATTCTGTATGTCGCGCAGGTCGTGGCGGCGCAGGCCGATGTAGGCGGCCATGTTGGCGGCGGAAGCCAGGAACTCCTGGTTGTGGATGTGCGGCTTCCAGTCCTTCAGCAGGCTCTGTTGGGTTTTTTCCGTTTCCGCGCGGAAATGGCGCAGGTCGTGCAACAGGCGGGTCAGTTGCTGAGCTTCAACGTTGTCGGCAGAAGTCTTTGCGGCGTTCATGCGTGTGAGATCAGACAGCGACGGGCGCCTTGATGGCCGGATGCGGGTCATAGCCTTCCAGCGTGAAGTCCTCGAACTTGAAGCCGAAGATGTCCGTCACATCGGGGCTGATCTGCATGGTCGGCAACGGGCGCGGCTCGCGCGACAGCTGCAGTGCGGTCTGTTCCATGTGGTTGGAATACAGGTGCGCATCGCCGAAGGTGTGCACGAAGTCTCCCGCTTTCAGTCCGCACACCTGCGCCATCATCATGGTCAGCAGCGCGTAGCTCGCGATGTTGAATGGCACGCCGAGGAAGATGTCGGCGCTGCGCTGGTACAGCTGGCACGAGAGCTTGCCGTCTGCGACGTAGAACTGGAAGAAGGCATGGCAAGGGGCCAGTGCCATCTTATCCAGCTCGCCCACGTTCCAGGCCGAGACGATGATGCGGCGCGAGTCGGGATTGGTCTTGATCTGGTCGACCGCGATCTTGATCTGGTCGATCACGCGCCCATCGATGGTTTCCCACGAGCGCCACTGCTTGCCATACACCGGCCCGAGGTTGCCGTTCTCGTCCGCCCATTCGTCCCAGATGGAGACGCCGTTATCCTTGAGGTATTTGGTATTGGTGCTGCCCTGCAGGAACCACAGCAGCTCGTGGATGATGGATTTCAGGTGGCACTTCTTGGTGGTGACCAGCGGGAAGCCCTGCGACAGATCGAAACGCATCTGGTAGCCGAACACGCTGGTGGTTCCGGTGCCGGTGCGGTCGGATTTCTTGGTGCCCTGGTCCAGCACGTGTTGCATCAAATCTAGATATTGGCGCATGTTGAAGACCGTATAATCGCGGCGTTTTGTGACTTAATTCGAGGACGTAATGCTAGCACAACTGACCCTGTTCCCTTCTCAGCCCAAGACCCTGAGCGCCACGCACTTGCTGGTGCTGTTGCCCAAATCCAAAGTTCTGCCCAAAGATGCTCCGCATGCCGAACTGCTCGCCGCCGTACTCAAACGCCGAGACATGAAGGCCGACGAACTGGCGAAATCGCCGGTCGCGGCGAATGCCGCCAACGGCATGCTGGTGGCCTGGGCGATGGTCGATCTCGACAAGGCCACTTTTGCGCAACAGGTGCAGGTGCGCAAGGGTTTGCAGTTGCTGCTGGAAGAGCAGCCGAAGAGCATCGCCATCGCGGTGAATGGCGATGCGGTGCAGCGTCAGCGCATGGCGGAGTTGGCGGTGTATGGTGCGTGGGTGAATGGTGCGTTGCTGCCAGTGCACAAGAAGAAGGATGAGCGCAAGGCGTTACAGAAGATCGAGTTGGTTGGCTGCAACGACAAGAAGTCGTTCGATGCTTTGAGGGCGCAGGCCGCAGGCAACTTGCTGTGCCGCGAACTCACTGTGCTGCCGCCCAATGAACTGACGCCGGGCATGTACCGCCAGCGCGTGAAGAAGCTTGCGCAAGGGAACGGCTGGAAGCACGAGGAATTCGACATGAAGGCGCTGCGCAAGATGGGCGCGGGCGCGTTCGTCGCCGTGGCGCAGGGCAGCGAGACCGAGGATGCGGCCATCGTGCATCTGACCTACAAACACCCGAGAGCCAAACAGACCGTGGCGCTGGTGGGCAAGGGCATCTGTTTCGACACCGGCGGCCACAACCTCAAGCCGTCGCGCTACATGCACAACATGCACGAGGACATGAATGGCTCGGCGGTGGCGCTCGGCATTCTGCTCGCGGCGACCGAACAGAAATTGGCGGTGAACATCGACTGCTGGCTGGCGCTGGCGCAGAACCACATCAGCCCCAAGGCCTACAAGCAGAACGACATCGTGAAGGCGCTGAACGGCACGACCATAGAGATCATCCACACCGACGCCGAGGGGCGCATGGTGCTGGCCGATACGCTGACGCTGGCCTCGCGCGCCAAGCCGGACCTGATGATCGATTTTGCCACGCTCACCGGCAGCATGGCGACCGCGCTGGGCGCGCGCTATTCCGGCGTGTTCGCCAGCAGCGACGACCTGGCGCAGCGCGCGGTGATCGTCGGCAAACAGAGCGGCGAGCGCCTGTGCGCCTTCCCGCAGGATGAGGACTACGAAGCGGAACTCGATTCCAAGGTGGCCGACATCAAGCAATGCACGCTGGCGGGCGACGCCGACCACATCCTTGCCACGCGCTTCCTGAAGCGCTTTGTCGAGCACGACACGCCCTGGCTGCATGTGGATCTGTCTGCCAGCCGTTGCGAAGGCGGGCTGGGCAGCGTCGCCAGCGAGGTGACGGGCTTCGGCGTGGGCTGGGGCTTGGGGATGTTGCAGGGGAAGTGAGCGGGGCGCAGTTGCCCCGGATCATTCGGTGAATTCGAACTCGGCCAGCAGAATGTGGTGATCCGATGCCAGCGTGGGGTCCACGTCATGGTGCACCGGGCGCAGGTGGCGGTTGTAGAAGATATGGTCGAGCACATACGGGCGGTGGCGCCAGGTGACTTCCTCCTCCTGCACCGTCTGGTATCCGGCTTCGCCGAACTGGCGTACCAGCGATTCGCGGTTGCTGACGTTGAAATCGCCGGCGATCAGGGCGGGACCCCGCGCGCGGCGCAGTTGTTCGACGACGAGCTGGCGCTGTTCGAGATACTGCTCGCTCGACGCGTTGAGCATGAAATAGGCGAGCAGGTGGGTGTTGAACAGCTGCAGCTCATGTCCGTTCAGCACGGTCTTTGCGCCGATGAGCAGGCGGTCGGTGGGCGTGGTCTTCGTGCCTTCGAATTCGAACTCGATGGGAGGCGAGGGCAGTTCGTAGCGGAACGTGTCGTGCAGAGGCGTCTTCGAGAAGATGGCCAGGCCAATGCCGAACGGTAGTTCGCGCGGGTCGGCTTTCGGGTACGAGAAATAGCCGTGATAGTCCTTGAGTGCCGCCTTGAGCCGGGTGTAGTTGGGAGGCGGCTCTACCTGCGCTCCGCCGGGCTGCGCATGTTCCACTTCCTGCAGCATGACGATATCGGCGTCGCGGCTGCGGATCTCCTCGATGGTCAGGTCAAGATCGATCGGCGCCTGGTCGACATTGTTCTCATCCCATATCTGGCCGAACTGCATATTGAACTGCATGACGGTGAACATGCTCATAGGCGCGGCGTGGTCGAGTTGCGAATGTCCATATAATGCCATTGCACGCGTTCCATGGAAACTGTTGTGCGAACGGGGCTAGGCCGAATCAGAGCGAAAAGCCCACCAGCGCGTAGCGCGCGAACTTGCCCGCCAGCATGAACAGCGCAGCCTGCCACGGGTTCAGGCGCAACCATCCCGCAGCGATGCACAGCGCATCTCCGACGAACGGCAGCCAGGCGAGCAGCAATACCGGTGTCCCATGCTGCCGCAATGTATCCACGTGTTTGAGCTGCTGGGTCATCGGCAACATCCGGCCCATGCCAAACGAGACCATCCCGCCCAGCGTGTTGCCGAGCGTGCCGACCAGCAGCGCGGGCCATAACAGTTCCGGATGAAGCTGCAGCACGCCGGCCAGCACCAGCTCCGAGCCGCCCGGAAGCAGCGTCGCGCCGAGCAGGCTGGATATGAACAGCCCCCACAGGCTGAGGTCGCTGGTGAGGTATTGGGTGAGGGCGTCCACTGATGCAGGTCGGGTTAGCGTAGCGTTGTCGTGGTCGCATCTGTCGGGTTACGCCCGGTGGGCTAACCCGACCTACGGCTACTGGCAGGTGGGCACAATGCCCACCCGGCATCAATGCTTCTTCTTCGGCGCGTAGAGGTCGGTGATCGTGCCTTCCGCCATCTCCGCCGCGAAGTTGAGGGTCTCCGACAGCGTCGGGTGCGGGTGGATGGTGAGGCCGATGTCTTCCATGTCCGCCCCCATCTCCAGCGCCAGCACCGCTTCTGCGATCAGTTCGCCGGCATTGGTGCCGACGATGCCGGCACCGAGGATGCGGCGTGAGGTCGGGTCGAGCAGCACCTTGGTCGCGCCTTCTTCGCGTGCGATCGACAGCGCACGGCCGGAAGCGGCCCACGGGAAGGATGCCTTCTCGTAGGCGATGCCTTGTGCCTTGGCTTGCGTCTCGGTCAGACCCATCCACGCGATCTCGGGATCGGTGTAGGCCACGGACGGAATGGTCAGCGGTTCGAAGAAGGCCTTGTGTCCGGCGATGTTCTCCGCTGCCACCTTGCCTTCGTGCACGGCCTTGTGCGCCAGCATGGGGTCGCCCACGATGTCGCCGATGGCGAAGATGTGCGGCACGTTGGTGCGCATCTGCTTGTCCACAGGGATGAAGCCGCGCTCGTTCACGATGAGTCCGGCGGCTTCGGCGGCAATCTCGCGCCCGTTCGGACGACGACCCACGGCCATCAGCACCTTGTCATAGACCTGCGCTTCGGCGGGCGCCTGCTCGCCTTCGAAGGTGACTTTCAGCCCGGCCTTGGTCGCCTCGATCTTGGTGACCTTGGTCTTCAGCATGATGGCTTCGTAGCGCTTGGCGATGCGCGTGTGCAGCGGCTTCACCATGTCCTTGTCTGCGCCCGGCATGATCTGGTCCATCAGCTCAACCACGGAGATCTTTGCGCCCAGTGCTTCATATACGGTCGCCATTTCCAGGCCGATGATGCCGCCGCCGATCACCAGCATGCGCTTGGGCACGTCCTTCAGCGCCAGCGCGCCGGTGGAGTCGATGATGCGTTCATCGTCGTAAGGGAAACCGGGAATGCGCGCCACGCTGGAACCGGCAGCCACGATGGCGTTGTCAAACGTGACGACCTTCTTGCCTTCTGCAGTTTCCACTTCGAGGCTGTTGGGCGAAGTGAACTTCGCGGTGCCGCGCACCACTTGCACCTTGCGCTGCTTAGCCAATCCGGCGAGGCCGCCGGTGAGCTTGCCGATCACGCTTTCCTTCCAGCTGCGGATGGCGTCGATGTTGATCTTCGGCTTGGCGAAGGTCACGCCGTGATGGCTGACTTCTTCCGCTTCGTTGATGACCTTGGCCACATGTAGCAGCGCCTTGGACGGGATGCAGCCGACGTTGAGGCACACGCCGCCGAGCGTGACGTGCTTTTCGATCAGCACCACTTGCTTGCCGAGGTCGGCAGCGCGGAACGCGGCGGTGTAGCCGCCGGGGCCGGCGCCGAGCACCACCACTTCGGCATGGATGTCGCCCTTGGCGACTTTGGCTGCCGGTGTCGGCGCAACTTGCGGTGCCGCAGCGGGGGCCGCTGCCTGCGGCGCGGGCTTGCTCGCGGCGGGTGCGGCGGCGCTGCTTTCAAGCAGCAGGATCAGCGAGCCTTCGCTCACCTTGTCGCCGACCTTCAGCTTCAATTCCTTCACCACACCGGCGGCGGGCGAGGGCACTTCCATGGTCGCTTTGTCGGTCTCCAGCGAGATGAGCGCCTGCTCCTTCTCGATCTTGTCGCCGGGTTTTACCGCGATCTCGATAACGGCGACGCCCTTGAATCCGCCGATGTCCGGCACCTTGATTTCGATGGTCTGGCTCATTCCTGCTCCTCTTTCTTATCTACTTTTTATACTCTGACCTGCCCGTTGCCGAGCACGATGTATTTCTGCGATGTCAGCCCTTCCAGTCCGACCGGGCCGCGCGCGTGGATCTTGTCGGTGGAGATGCCGATCTCGGCACCCAGCCCGAACTCGAAGCCGTCGGCGAAGCGCGTAGAGGCGTTCACCATCACGCGGGAGGAATCCACCTCGCGCAGGAAACGCATAGCCTTGCTGTAGTTCTCGGTGACGATGCTGTCTGTGTGCTGCGAGCTGTAGGTGTTGATGTGGGCGATGGCTTCGTCCAGGTCGCCCACCACGCGCACCGACAGGATGGGCGCGAGATATTCGGTGCGCCAGTCCTCTTCGGTCGCAACCTTCATCTGCGCGACGATCTTGCGCGCGGCCTCGTCGCCGCGCAGCTCCACGCCCTTGTCGAGGTAGATCCGGCACAGGTCGGGCAGCACCTGCGCGGCGACGCTCCTGTGCACCAGCAGGGTCTCCATGGCGTTGCATACGCCGTAGCGGTGGGTCTTGGCGTTGTCGGCGATGCGGACGGCCTTTTCCAGGTCGGCCTCGTCGTCGATGTACACATGGCAAATGCCGTCCAGGTGCTTGATCACCGGCACCTTGGCCTCCTCCGCGATGCGCGCGATCAGGCCCTTGCCGCCGCGCGGCACGATCACGTCGACGTACTCGGGCATGGCGACCAGGTGGCCGACCGCTACGCGGTCCCAGGTCTCGATAACCTGTACCCCCCCTTC
>JBQGEN010000042.1:0-1596 GCA_052039615.1 Sideroxyarcus sp.
GCTTGGGCGCCAGCGAAAGGGTGGGTACGCTGGCTGGCGGCCGCAGCCTTTTACGCCATCTACGCAGTCGCGATCTATGCGGCTCTACCCGCCAATCCAGATCCTATCGAGATGCCAGCGGATCTGCTCTGGACCTTTCGCGTGATCTCCTTTGTGGGACTCATGCTGTTTTGGCTGATCCTTGCGGGCATGTTCGGCTGGTTCGCACGTGACACCTCTCCCGTCCTGGCATCACATTGAAGCTAGGCTTCCAGGACGGCGCGCGCAGCGATAACGCCGCTCATGGCTGGAACACCTTCGGCATGATTCTGCGTAGCATGGGCAAAACAGTCAACGGGTTGGGCGGGTGATGCAACAAATTCATGGTGGTAACATCTATGAAGTGGCGCAGCGCTATAAGCTGCGGCCTGAGGCGATCACCGATTTCAGCAGCAACATCAACCCGCTGGGCCCCTCGCCCCGAGTCCTACGGGTGTTGCGCTCCCACCTGCGCTGGATCAGCCGTTACCCAGAAATGCACGCGCGTGGCCTCGTCCGCGATCTGGGTCGTTTCCATGACCTGCCGGAAGAAGCCATCGTGGTCGGCAACGGCTCGACGGCGCTGATCTATCGTCTGCCCGCTGCTCTCCTAACCAAGACTGCCCTGGTCCTGCACCCGACGTTCAGCGAGTACGAGCGGGCGTTCGAGCTGGGAGGGTGCCGGATCGACCTCCTGATGCGCGATGAAGCCCATGGCTTTCAACCGCCATGGCAGCGACTGTTCGAGGCGCTGCGACGCGGCTATGGGGTGGTGATCCTGTGCAACCCGAACAACCCGACTGGGGACGTTATCGCCAAGGATCAGCTGGCAGAGTTCGTCGAGGAGGCCGGGCCTCGGGGCACAGTAGTGGTGGTGGACGAGGCGTTCATGGATTTTCATGAGGACGCCACGCTGAAGCACGAGGTGTTGCGACGCAGCAACCTCATCGTCCTGCGATCGATGACCAAATGCTATGCCCTGGCCGGCCTGCGCTTGGGGTTTTTGGCGGCCTCCCCGCCCCTGGCCAAACGCGTGCGCGAGGCGGATGAGCCGTGGGCCGTGAGCGCGCTGGCGCAGATCGCCGGGCGTGAAAGCCTCAAAGATCGCAATTACCTGCGACGGACGCTGGCACTGATCGCCACCGAACGCCAGTACCTGCTGGATGGGCTAGCGATGATCGTGGGCCTGACGCCCTACCCTTCGGTGGCCAATTTCCTCCTCTTCAAGGTCACACGCCCGGGCTGGGATGCCCCTCGGCTCCAGCAGGGGCTCATACGACATGGGCTGCTGATCCGCGATTGTAGCTCCTTTCCGGGTCTGGGAGGGACTTATATCCGGATTGCGGTGCGGGGACGGAAGGATAATAGCCGGCTGCTCCGGGCGTTAGAAGAGGTTTTAGGGACGTGAAGAGAGGGCTGAGGATTGAGCACTGAGAAATATAACCACAGATGGACACAGATGAAAACAGGTAGGAGGCGATCATCTGTGTTTATCCGTGTTTATCTGTGGTTAATGCTTCTTTCAGTTTATCCCAATGCCACTGTCTGTCTTGCCAGCGTTAATACGTATGACAGTTT
>JBQGEN010000043.1:0-6814 GCA_052039615.1 Sideroxyarcus sp.
AGATGGTCATGCCTGGCGACAACGTCAGCATCACCGTCAACCTGATCAACCCGATCGCCATGGAAGAAGGCCTGCGTTTCGCGATCCGCGAAGGCGGCCGTACCGTCGGCGCCGGCGTGGTTGCGAAGATCATCGAGTAAGAACAAGACGTTGGTTATCGGTCGTTAGTCGTTAGTTAAAGGCAAAACCCGCGAAGCGGACAACACCAACTAATGGCTGGCGACTGGGAGCTGACAACTTTTTTAGGCCAGTAGCTCAATTGGTAGAGTATCGGTCTCCAAAACCGAGGGTTGGGGGTTCGAGACCCTCCTGGCCTGCCAGTTAGTAAGTAGAAACGGACAGTTCGGACATGGCTGACAAGATTAAATTGCTGGTTGCGCTCCTGCTCATCGCGGCGGGCGTAATCGGCTTCTATGCATTGCAGGAAGGTGCGGCGGTGTTGCGCCTGCTGTCGGTGCTGCTTGGCGTGTTGCTGGCGACTGGCGTGTTCTGGACGACTGCATCCGGTAAGCAGTTCTTTGGTTTCACCAGGGATTCGGTGGCCGAGGCCAAGCGCGTAGTATGGCCGACCCGTAAAGAAACCATGCAGACTACCGGCGTGGTGATCCTGTTCGCGGTTGTGATGGCGCTGTTCCTGTGGGCGGTGGACGCGAGTCTGTTGCTGGTCGTCAACAAATTGATGGGACGGGGTGAGTGATGGCCAAGCGTTGGTATGTGGTGCATACGTACTCGCAGTTCGAGAAAAGCGTGCAGCGTGCTTTGCTGGAGCGCATCGCGCGCGAAGGTATGGAAGACCTGTTCGGTCAGATACTCGTTCCGGTCGAAGAAGTGGTCGAGCTGAAGTCCGGCCAGAAGAATATCAGCGAGCGCAAATTTTTCCCCGGCTATGTGCTGGTCGAGATGGAAATGACCGACGAGAGCTGGCATCTGGTGAAGAATACGCCCAAGGTCACCGGCTTCCTTGGCGGTTCAGCCATGAAGCCTACCCCGATCAGTCAGAAGGAAGTCGACAACATCATGTCGCAGATGCAGGCAGGCGTTGAAAAGCCGCGTCCCAAGGTGTTGTTCGAAGTGGGCGAGGCGGTGCGCGTCAAGGAAGGTCCGTTCACCGATTTCCACGGCATGGTGGAAGACGTCAATTACGACAAGAGCAAACTGCGGGTCGCGGTCACCATTTTCGGTCGATCCACGCCTGTGGAACTGAATTTCGGGCAAGTCGAAAAAGCCTGATGTCGAGCGCCGGAATTTCCGGCATGTCAAACGGGGAGCGTATCGGGGCAGTTGCGGTATGCGTTTAACCCACTAAGCAAGGAGTAGCAACGTGGCAAAGAAAATCATCGGCTTTATCAAGCTGCAAGTACCGGCCGGCAAGGCCAACCCAAGTCCTCCTATCGGCCCCGCGCTCGGTCAGCGCGGCCTGAACATCATGGAATTCTGCAAGGCGTTCAACGCCCAGACCCAGGGCGTTGAGCCCGGTCTGCCGATTCCGGTGGTGATCACTGCGTTTGCGGACAAGAGCTTCACCTTCGTGATGAAGACCCCGCCTGCGACCATTCTGATCAAGAAGGCCGCCGGTGTGCAAAAGGGCAGCAAAACGCCGCATACCGACAAGGTCGGCAAACTGACCCGCAAGCAAGCGGAAGACATCGCCAAAGCCAAGCAGCCAGACCTGACGGCGGCTGATCTGGATGCCGCAGTGCGCACCATTGCAGGTAGCGCGCGCAGCATGGGCATCACTGTGGAGGGCGTATAACATGGCACAAGTATCCAAACGTTACAAGGCGCTCGCTGCGCAGGTCGACCGCAACAAGCTGTATGCGCTGGACGAGGCGCTGAAGCTGGTGAAAGAGACCGCCAAGGCGAAATTCGACGAGTCCATCGATGTGGCCGTGAATCTGGGCGTCGACGCCAAGAAGTCGGACCAGCTGGTGCGTGGCTCTGTGGTGTTGCCCAAGGGCACCGGCAAGACCATGCGCGTGGCTGTTTTCGCGCAAGGTGCCAAGGCTGAAGAAGCCAAGGCTGCGGGTGCCGACATCGTCGGTTTCGACGACCTCGCTGAAAGCATCAAGGGTGGCAAGATGGATTTCGACGTGGTCATCGCTTCCCCGGATGCGATGCGTATCGTCGGCCAGCTGGGTCAGATCCTCGGCCCGCGCGGTTTGATGCCTAACCCCAAGGTGGGCACGGTGACTGCCGACGTGGCGGGCGCGGTGAAGAACGCCAAGGCAGGCCAGGTGCAATACCGCACCGACAAGAACGGCATCATTCAGTGCACCATCGGTCGCGCCTCGTTCGCGCCGGAAGCCCTGCGCGAGAACATGCTGGCCTTGATTGATGCGCTGAACAAGGCCAAGCCCGCAACTTCCAAGGGCGTGTACCTGAAGAAGGTGGCGATCTCCAGCACCATGGGCGTCGGCATTCGTGTCGAGCAGTCCAGCCTGGTAGCGTAATGTTTTGAATCTGGCGGCGGAGATGCTTCTCCGCTGCCATTTGTTCTTTGGACTGCTGGCGTGGCTGGCAGCATCAAAGACCGTAGGCGCAGAGGGTGTGGTTGGCCCGAGGCTTAATCGATGGCAGTCGCATCGGCCCACGCAGATGGTGTGCCCGCGAGCAGGAAAGATTGAGGTTTGACTTCCTGTCTTGAGGACGCGGTCGTTAACCCGGACGTCGCAAGATGTCCGAATGAAGATGGAGAAAGATTTTGGCTCTTAATCTGCAAGAAAAGCAGGCAGTGGTTGCGGAAGTCAGCGCACAAGTGGCGCAGTCCCAGACCATCGTCGTGGCTGAGTACCGCGGCATCCCAGTCGCAGCTATCACTTCCTTGCGTGCCAACGCGCGCAAGAACGGGGTGTATCTGCATGTGTTGAAAAACACGCTGGCGCGCCGTGCAGTACAGGGCACTCCCTTCGAGGGATTGGCGGACAAAATGGTTGGCCCGCTGGTTTACAGCATGAGCGCAGATGCGGTCGCTGCTGCGAAGGTGGTGCACGAATTCGCCAAGATGAACGAGAAGCTGGTCATCAAGGGCGGCGCCTACAACGGCAAAGTTCTGGATGCTGCTGCTGTAACCGCGCTGGCAAGCGTGCCGAGCAAGGAAGTGTTGCTGGCGCAGTTGCTGGGCGTCATGAAGTCGCCGATCACGAGCATGGCTATTGTTCTCAAAGCCTTGTCCGAGCAAAAGGCCGGCGCTGCTGCTTAACTAATCAATCATTCAATTTAGGAAGAACAACATGGCATTCGATAAAGACGCATTTTTGACAGCACTGGACGGTATGTCCGTGCTGGAACTGAACGAACTGGTGAAGGCGGTCGAAGAGAAGTTCGGCGTGTCCGCTGCCGCGATGGCTGCTCCTGCCGCTGCGGGCGGTGCTGCCGGCGGTGCTGCTGCCGCCGAGCAGACCGAATTCACCGTGACCTTGCAGTCCGCTGGTGACGCGAAGGTTAACGTGATCAAGGTGGTGCGCACCATCACCGGCTTGGGCTTGAAGGAAGCCAAGGACCTGGTGGACGGCGCACCGAAGGTGGTCAAGGAAGGCATCAGCAAGGCTGATGCTGACGCGATCGCCAAGCAACTGATCGAAGCTGGCGCAACCGCTGAAGTCAAGTAAGTATAGCGTTTGCAGAGAGGCTGACGGAAAACCCGTCAGCCTTTTGCCGCTTCTGAAAACGAATCTGTATATCGGTTCGTGCGGGTGTAGAAGCTAACGGTTAAGCGGTGCGCGAACGCCGCTTGTCCCTTACCTTTTCCTACTGTAGTGGAGATACCATGAGCTATTCTTTTACCGAAAAAAAACGTATTCGTAAAAGTTTTGCAAAGCGCGTCGGCGCATTGCCGGTGCCCTTCCTTCTGTCTACCCAGTTGGAATCCTATAGCGATTTCTTGCAGGCTTGGGTCGCGCCCGAGCAGCGCAAGAACCAGGGCTTGCAGGCCGCCTTCAACTCCATCTTTCCGATCGAGAGTCACACCAAGTTTGCCCGTCTGGATTTCGTCAGCTACACCCTGGGCATGCCCCCTTTCGATGTGCGCGAGTGCCAGCAGCGCGGCCTGACGTATGCGTCGCCATTGCGCGCACGCGTGCGTCTGACTCTGCTGGACAAGGAAGCGTCCAAGCCGACGGTGAAGGAGGTGAAAGAGCAAGAAGTGTACATGGGCGAGATTCCGCTCATGACCCACACCGGTTCCTTCGTCATCAACGGCACCGAGCGCGTCATCGTGTCGCAGTTGCACCGCTCGCCCGGTGTGTTCTTCGAGCATGACCGCGGCAAGACCCACTCGTCCGGCAAGCTGCTTTTCTCCGCGCGTGTGATTCCCTATCGCGGCTCCTGGCTGGACTTCGAGTTCGATGCGAAGGACTACGTCTATTTCCGTATCGATCGTCGCCGCAAGATGCCGGTGACCATCCTGCTGAAGTCGTTGGGCTACACGCCGGAGCAGATCCTGCAGATGTTCTTCACGTTCGATACCTTCCATTTCGGCAAGAAGGGAATCCAGTTCGAGGTGGTGCCCGAGCGTCTGCGCGGCGAGATTGCGCGCTTCGACATCGAGGGCAAGGGCGGCAAGCTCATCGTCGCCAAAGACAAGCGCATCACGGTGCGCCATATCCGCGAGATGCAGGAAGCGGGCATCGACAAGCTGACCGTGGGTGATGACTTCATGATTGGCCGCGTGCTGGCGCACAACATCGTGGATACGGACAGCGGCGAGATCATTGCCAATGCCAACGACGAGATCACCGAGACCCTGCTGGGCAAACTGCAGGCCGCCGGTATCAGCAAGATCCAGACGCTGTATACCAACGATCTGGATCAGGGTGCGTTCATTTCGCAGACCTTGCGTACGGACGAGACCACCGATGTGTGGACTGCGCGCGTCGCCATCTATCGCATGATGCGCCCCGGCGAGCCGCCTACCGAAGATGCGGTGGAAGCACTGTTCAATGGCCTGTTCTTCAACGAGGACCGTTACGACCTGTCCGCCGTGGGCCGCATGAAGTTCAACCGTCGCGTCGGCCGCGAAGAGCTGACAGGTGCGGTCATCCTGTCCAACGAGGACATCGTTGAAGTGATCCGCATCCTGGTCGAGTTGCGCAACGGCCGTGGCGAGATCGACGACATCGATCACTTGGGTAACCGTCGCGTGCGCGCCGTGGGCGAACTGGCCGAGAACCAGTTCCGCACAGGTCTGGCCCGCGTCGAGCGCGCCGTCAAGGAGCGCCTGGGCCAAGCCGAAGCGGACAACCTGATGCCGCACGACCTGATCAACGCCAAGCCGATCTCGGCGGCGGTGAAGGAGTTCTTCGGTTCCTCGCAACTGTCGCAGTTCATGGACCAGACCAATCCTTTGGCCGAGGTCACGCACAAGCGTCGTATCTCCGCACTGGGACCGGGCGGTCTGACACGCGAACGCGCCGGTTTCGAAGTGCGCGACGTGCACCCGACCCACTACGGCCGTGTGTGCCCGATCGAAACACCGGAAGGTCCTAACATCGGCCTGATCAACTCGCTGGCGCTGTATGCACGCACCAACGAATACGGCTTCATCGAAACGCCGTATCGGCGCGTGGTGAAGAGCCGCGCCACCGATGATGTGGACTACCTGTCCGCCATCGAAGAGGGCAAGTTCACCATCGCGCAGGCGAACGCCGAACTGGACAAGAAGGGTCACTTCACCAACGACATCGTGTCTGCGCGTCAGCACAACGAATTCGTGCTGGCCGAGCCGGACAAGCTGGAATACATGGACGTGGCGCCGGCACAGGTGGTGTCGGTGGCGGCATCGCTGATCCCGTTCCTGGAACACGACGACGCGAACCGCGCTTTGATGGGTGCCAACATGCAACGCCAGGCAGTGCCGGTGTTGCGCGCCGAGAAGGCATTGGTCGGTACCGGTATCGAACGCACCGTGGCGGTCGACTCAGGCACGGCAGTGCAGGCATGGCGCGGCGGTCGTGTGGACTACGTGGATTCCGGCCGGATTGTTGTTCGCGTCAACGATGACGAGACCGTGGCCGGCGAAGTAGGTGTGGATATCTACAACCTGACCAAGTACACCCGTTCCAACCAGAACACCAACATCAACCAGCGTCCGCTGGTGCGCGTGGGCGATGTGATCGCTCGTGGCGACGTGGTGGCCGACGGTGCTTCGACCGACATGGGCGAATTGGCGCTGGGTCAGAACATGATGATCGCGTTCATGCCGTGGAACGGCTACAACTACGAAGACTCGATCATGATCTCCGAGCGCGTGGTCGCCGAAGACCGCTTTACTTCGATCCATATCGAAGAACTGACGGTGATGGCGCGCGACACCAAGCTGGGCACGGAAGAGATCACCCGCGACATCCCCAACCTGTCCGAGGCGCAGATGGCGCGTCTGGACGAGTGCGGCATCGTGCACATCGGCGCTGAAGTCGGCGTGGGCGACGTGCTGGTCGGCAAGGTCACGCCCAAGGGCGAGACACAGCTGACACCGGAAGAGAAGCTGCTGCGCGCGATTTTCGGCGAGAAGGCTTCCGACGTGAAGGACACCAGCTTGCGTGTGAAGGCCGGCATCGCCGGTACCGTGATCGACGTGCAAGTGTTCACTCGCGAAGGCCTGCAACGCGACAAGCGCGCCCAGCAGATCATCGACGATGAGCTGAACCGCTACAAGAAGGACCTGGCGGACCAGATGCGCATCGTCGAGGCTGACGTGTTCGCCCGTATGGAGAAGCTGCTGCACAACAAGGTTGCCAATGGCGGTCCGAAGAAGCTGGCCCAAGGCACCAAGCTGAGCAAAGAATACCTGCTCAGCATCTAGCCGCATCAGTGGTTT
>JBQGEN010000044.1:0-3094 GCA_052039615.1 Sideroxyarcus sp.
TGTTCGGCACCGAGTACTCGATGCGACTGTGGCTCAAGCCGGAGAAACTCCACGCCTACAAGCTGAGTCCCGGCGACGTGAGCAAGGCGGTGCGCGCGCAGAACACCCAGCTCGCCACCGGCGAACTCGGCCAGTTGCCCGCAGCGCGCGGCCAGCAGTTGAACGCGGTCATCGTCACGCGCAGCCGCCTGTCCACGCCGGAGGAATTCGGCAACATCATCGTGCGCGCCAATGCCGACGGCTCCACCGTGCGCGTCAGGGACGTGGCGCGCGTGGAGCTGGGCGCGCAGGACTATTCCATCGTGGCGCGCATCGACGGCCAGCCGGCCTCGGGCATCGCCATCCGCCTGACGCCGACCGCCAACGCGTTGGCCACCGCCAATGCCGTCAAGGCCAAGATGACGGAACTGGCGAGATATTTCCCCGAGGGCGTGGACTGGATGGTGCCGTACGACTCTTCCATGTTCGTCGAGATCTCGGTGCGCGAGGTCGTGAAGACGCTGGTGGAGGCGATGGTGCTGGTGTTCCTGGTCATCTACCTGTTCCTCGGAAGCCTGCGCGCGACCTTCATTCCGGCCATCGTCGTGCCCATCGCGCTGATCGGCGGAACCGTGGGGCTGTATGCGGTCGGCTATTCGATCAACACGCTGACGCTGTTCGCCATGGTGCTGGCGGTCGGCATCGTGGTGGACGACGCCATCGTGGTGGTGGAGAACGCGGAACGCATCATGGCCGAGGAAGGGCTCGCACCGCGCGAAGCGACGCGCAAGGCCATGGGGCAGATCTTCGGCGCCATCATCGCCATCACGCTGGTGCTGTGCGCCGTGTTCATCCCGATGGCGTTCTTCGGCGGCACGGTCGGCGCGATCTACCGCCAGTTCGCGATCACCCTGATCCTGACCATCCTGTTCTCGGTGCTGATGGCGCTGACGCTGACGCCGGCACTGTGCGCGACGCTGCTCAAGCACGCGCCCGGCCAGGAGACTTCGAAGGGATTGCTCGCCCGCTTCCAGCTTTTCTTCGCCACAACCACGCAGGCGTACAAGTCCGGCGTGGCCGTCGTGCTCAAGCGCACCGGCAGCTCCCTGCTGTTCTTCGCCGCCCTGCTGGGCGTGGTGGTGTGGCTGTTCGCGCGCCTGCCGACCAGCTTTTTGCCCGAGGAGGACCAGGGCTATTTCGTCACCATGATGCAATTGCCGCCGGGCGCCACGCGCGAGCGCACCCAGGAGGTGGTGACGAGGGTGGAGGAGTTCTACCTCAAGCAGCCCGAGGTGGCGCACGTCATCGCCGTGCTCGGCTTCTCCTTCTTCGGCCGCGGCCAGAACGCGGCGATCACCTTCGTGCGCCTCAAGGATTGGGACGAGCGGCGGCAGCCGGACAGCTCCGCCGCCGCGCTGGTGCGGCGCGCCAACATGAATCTGTTCGGCATCAAGCAGGCGCTGGTGTTCACGATCAACGTGCCGCCGATACCGGAACTGGCGGCGGTGGGCGGCTTCGACTTCCGCCTGCAGGACCGCTCCGGCCAGGGCCGCGCCAAACTGCTGGAGGTGCGCAACATGGCGCTGGGCATGGCCAGCCAGCACCCGGCGCTCATGGGCGTGCGCCCCGAGGGGCAGGAGCCGGGGCCACAACTGCTGGTCGACATCGACCGCCTGAAGACGAGCGCGCTCGGTGTGGACATCGCCTACCTGAACGAGACGCTGCAGTCCGCGCTCGGCGTCGCCTACATCAACGACTTCGTGCGCGAAGGCCGCATCCTGCGCGTGCAGATGCAGGCCGACGCGGACTACCGCACTACGCCGGAACAGATCATGCAACTGCCCATGCGCAACGCGCGTGACGGCATGGTGCCGCTGGCCGAGGTGGCCGGTGCGCGCTGGATCATGGACCTGCCGAAGCTGGACCGCTACAACGGCATCCCCGCGATGAAGCTCGCCGGCAGCCCGGCGCCGGGGCGCAGCAGCGGCGAGGCGCTGGCCGCGATGGAGGAAGTGGCGGCGAAATTGCCGCCCGGCTTCGGCTTCGAATGGTCCGGCACCTCCAGCGAGGAACGACTCTCCGGCATCCAGGCGCCGCTGCTGTTCGGCCTGTCGGTGGTGGCGGTGTTCCTGTGCCTGGCCGCGCTGTACGAGAGCTGGTCGGTCCCGGTCGCCGTGATCCTAGTGGTACCCATCGGCGTGCTCGGCGCGCTGCTGGCGGTGACCCTGCGCGACCTGCCCAACGATGTGTACTTCAAGGTCGGCCTTATCGTCATCATCGGCCTCGCGGCAAAGAACGCGATCCTGATCATCCAGTTCGCGCGCAACCTGCAGGACAAAGGCCAGGACTTGGTCGAGGCGACGCTGGAAGCCTGCCGCCTGCGGCTGCGCCCGATATTGATGACCTCCATCGCTTTCGTGCTCGGCGTGCTGCCGCTGGCCGTGTCCACCGGCGCGGGCGCCAACGGCCGCCATGCTATCGGCACCGGCGTCATGGGCGGCATGATCGCCGCGACGGTGCTTGCGATATTCCTGGTGCCGGTGTTCTACGTGGTGATACGGCGCATCTTCCCCGGCCGTGCGCTATCGCCGCAGGACAGGCAGGAGTAGACTGACCAACGCATCGTTGTGGTTTGCACGTTGTTTATCGATAAACCAGCACGGACACACCTTGTCCGACGAGCGCGACGGCTGCACGGGGTTGGCTGCCGCGTCATTCCCTGTGACCCCGTGTATTCGGAGGTAACCATGCTAATTCGCACACTCACTGCATCAGCACTGGCCGGCTCACTGATACTCTGCAACAACATCGCGCTCGCGGCCGACAAGGACCAGACCCGGGATCAGACCCGCGACCAGACCCAGCTTCGGGATGAAGACCCGATCTACGGCAGCCAGCTGATGACCCGACAGGAGCGCATTGAGCATCGCAACAAAATGCGCACAATGAAGACCCAGGAAGAACGCGAGGCGTACCGGCTGGAACACCACAAACGGATGCAGGAACGCGCCAAAGCCAAGGGCGTAACGCTGCCGGAAGAACCTCCCGCACCCGGCGGCGGCATGATCGCCGCGACGGTGCTTGCGATATTCCTGGTGCCGGTGTTCTACGTGGT
>JBQGEN010000045.1:0-1539 GCA_052039615.1 Sideroxyarcus sp.
AAGGTACTTTTGCATCATGCACACGATTCAAGGTGGTAAGGCAGTTCGGGGTTTTCGGGCAACGATAGGCAAGGACGCACTGGCTTCGGTAGTCGTGTTTCTGGTGGCATTACCGCTGTGCATGGGCGTGGCGGTCGCCTCCGGCGTGTCGCCGATGGCAGGGCTGGTCACCGGCATCATCGGCGGCCTGGTGGTCGGCCTGATCGCGGGCTCGCCGTTGCAGGTCAGCGGGCCGGCGGCGGGGCTGACCGTGCTGGTGTGGCAACTGGTGCAGCATCACGGCATCGCGATGCTGGGCGTGATCGTGCTGCAGGCCGGCCTGCTGCAACTGGCGGCGGGCCTGCTCAAGCTCGGGCAATGGTTCCGCGCGGTGTCGCCCGCCGTCATCCACGGCATGCTGGCCGGTATCGGTGTGCTGATCCTCGCCTCGCAATTCCACGTCATGCTCGACAACAAGCCGATCGGTTCTGGCATGGACAACTTCGCCGGCATCGTGCCGGCACTGATGGACACTTTCACTGCAGGCGGCACTTCGTTGCAGGCGTTCTTCATCGGCCTGCTGACCATCGCGCTGATCGTGTTGTGGGGCATGTTCGCGCCTAGACGCCTGAAGGCATTGCCGGGGCCGCTGGTGGCGGTGGTGGTGGCGGTGATCGTCGCTTCCGTCATGCAGCTCAAGATCAAATACATCCCCGACCGGCTGGCCAATCCGGAAGACATCAACAACTTCTGGGCGGCGATCCAGTATCCGACGCTGGAGGGCTTGAAGCACGCCTTCGACAAGGACATCCTCATCGCCGCCGCGTCGGTCGCCTTCATCGCCAGTGCGGAGACGCTGCTGAGCGCGAGCGCGGTGGACCAGCTGCACCAAGGGCCGCGTACCAAATACGACAGGGAACTGGCGGCGCAGGGTATCGGCAATTCCATCTGCGGCGTGCTCGGTGCGCTGCCGATGACCGGCGTGATCGTGCGCTCCACCGCCAACGTCGAGGCGGGCGGCAAGACGCGCGCTTCCGCTTTCCTGCACGGCGTCTGGCTGTTGCTGTTTGCGGCGGTGCTGCCGTTCACGCTGAGTTACATCCCGGTCGCCAGCCTGGCGGCGGTGCTGGTGTTCACCGGCTGGAAGCTGGCCTATCCCAAGGCCGTCCCCGACCTACTCAAGTTCGGCAAGAGCGAGGTGGCGATCTATCTCGTCACCATCGTCGTGATCGTCGCCAGCAACCTGCTGGAGGGCGTGCTGGTCGGTCTCGGCCTGTCCATCCTCAAGCTGCTGCAGGCGTTCTCGCATCTGGAGATACGCTGGGACGAGGACATCGTGCGCAACCGCGTGCAACTGCATCTGAAAGGCGCCGCCACACTGATCCGCCTGCCCAGGCTCGCCGCCGCGCTGGAGGAGATCAGGCCCGGCGCCGAGGTGCACATCCACTTCGAACAGCTGGACTATATCGACCATGCCTGCCTCGACCTGCTGTCCAGCTGGGAGAAGCAGCACGAGGCCACCGGCGGCACGCTGGCTATCGAATGGGAAGAACTGTCCTC
>JBQGEN010000046.1:0-5956 GCA_052039615.1 Sideroxyarcus sp.
GGCTTGTTCACGAAATGGATCACCTTCGCCACGATGGGCGGCTTGCCCACGGTGGCGGGCGGCCGCGCCGTCTGTGCACGGAACAGCCCCACATACTTGGCGAGGCGGTAGCCGAAGCGCTGTGCCGGGTAGCTCCACTGCAGCAGCACCTTGCGCAGCAATTTGACGGTGGCCGGCTTGCTGCTGTTAAGGTAGGCCATGGACAGCGCCGAGGCCGGATTGAACTTTTTCTTGCCCAGCTTGCGCAGGAAGTTGCGCATGGCGATGGACACGTTGCCGAAATCGATGTCCACCGGGCACGGGCTCTCGCACTTGTGGCATACCGTGCAGTGGTCGGCCACGTCGTTGAACTCGTCGAAGTGCGCGATCGAGACGCCGCGCCGCGTCTGCTCCTCGTACAGGAAGGCCTCGATCAACAGCGAAGTGGCGAGGATCTTGTTGCGCGGCGAATACAGCAGATTGGCGCGCGGCACATGGGTGTTGCACACCGGCTTGCACTTGCCGCAGCGCAGGCAGTCCTTGATCGAGTCGGAGATGTCGTTCAGTTCGCTCTTTTCCAGGATCAGGCTCTCCAGCTCCAGCAGGTTGAAGCTGGGGGTGTAGGCGTGTTCGAGATTGCTGCCTTTGAGCAGCTTGCCCTTGTTGAAGCGGCCCTCCGGGTCGATCTGCTGCTTGTAGGCGGTAAAGGGGGCGATCTCGGCTTCTTCGAGGAAATCGAACTTGGTGATGCCGATGCCGTGCTCGCCCGAGATCACGCCGCCCAGGTCTTTCGCCAGCTGCATGATGCGGTCCACCGCGCCGTAGGCCTGCTGCAGCATGGCGTAGTCATCGGAATTGACCGGGATGTTGGTATGCACGTTGCCGTCACCCGCGTGCATGTGCAGCGCCACGAACACGCGGCTTTTCAGCACGCGCTGATGCGTCCCATCGCACTGTTCGAGGATGGGCAGGTAGGTGCCGCCGCTGAAGACGTGGCGCAACGGGTCGCGCAGCTCGCGCTTCCAAGAGGCGCGCAGCAGATGGCGCTGCACGGCATCGAACACCGTGACGGCATCCTGCCGGTCGGCCGGGGCGAAGGGACAGGCCGACAGGGGGGCGTCCAGATTCTCCCGCAGCCATGTCCAGCGCGTGCGCACCTCGGCCAGCAACTGGCGGGCGGCCTGCGGGCGGTTGCCCAGCAGTTCCTCGTCGCCCAGCTGCGCGTCATCCTGGTAACGCAGCGGCAAGTCGCCGGCGAAGAACTCGTCCAGCGCGTCCAGCAGCTTGAGCTTGTTGCCGAGCGACAGTTCGATGTTGATGCGCTCCACGCCGTCGCAATAGTCGCCCATGCGCGGCAGCGGGATTACCACGTCCTCGTTGATCTTGAAGGCGTTGGTGTGTTTGGCGATGGCGGCGGTGCGGGCGCGGTCCAGCCAGAACTTCTTGCGCGCCTCGGCCGAGACAGCGATGAAGCCTTCGCCATGGCGCAGGTTGGCCATGCGCACGATCTCCGAGGCGGCGGCGCCGACGGCCTGTTCGTCGTCTCCTGCCACATCGGCGACCAGAACCATCTTCGGGCGCGTGCCGCGCTTGGACTTGGTGGCGTAGCCCACCGCCTTCAGGTAACGCTCGTCCAGATGCTCCAGGCCGGCCAGCAGCACGGGCGAGCTGCCGTTGCGGCGATCGAAATAGTCCACGATCTCGACGATCGACGGCACCGCTTCGCGCACCTGGCCGAAGAATTCCAGGCACACGGTGCGCGTGAATTTGTGTTCACGGTGCAGGATGAAGCGCGCCGACGTGATGATGCCGTCGCAGCCCTCCTTCTGGATGCCGGGCAGGCCGGACAGGAACTTGTCGGTGACGTCCTTGCCCAGCCCGGCCTTGCGGAACGAGCTACCGCGGATGGACAGTATCTCCGGTTCGCCATGAGGCGTCCTGCCGTCGGCCGCGAAGCGCGAAATGCGGAAACGCGCGGTCTCCGCGTCGTGGATCTTGCCCAGGTTGTGATCGAGGCGTTCCACCGTCATCCACAGGCCGTCCGGGGTGACCATCTTCCACGAGGCCAGATTGTCAAGTGCAGTGCCCCACAGCACGGCTTTCTTGCCGCCCGCATTCATGGCCACGTTGCCGCCGATGCAGGAAGCATCCGCCGAGGTCGGGTCGACCGCGAACACCATGCCGTTGTTCTCTGCCGCTTCCATCACGCGCCGCGTCACCACGCCGGCGCCGCAGTGGATGGTGGCATACGGTTCGCTCAAACCGGGCAGTGTCAGATGTTCCACGGGCGCGAGTGTGTCCAGTTTCTCGGTGTTGATGACCGCGGCGTGCTTGGTGAGCGGGATTGCGCCTCCGGTGTAGCCGGTGCCGCCGCCGCGCGGAATCAGCGTCAGGCCGAGCTCGATACAGGCGCGCACCAGCGGCGCGACTTCCTCTTCGGTGTCGGGGTGCAGCACGACGAAGGGATATTCCACGCGCCAGTCGGTCGCGTCGGTCACGTGCGAGACGCGTGCCAAGCCGTCGAACTGGATGTTATCGCGGCGCGTGATGCGGCTCAGGACGCGCATCACGCGCTTGCGCAGTTGCAGCGTGTGCTCGAATTCGGCGGCGAACAGATCGACCGCCGCGTGGGTCAGGTCGAGCAGGCGTTTTACCTTGGCATTATCCTGACGGCGCGCTTCGATGGCGTTCAGGCGGTGGCGCAACGCGCCGATCAGCGCCTCGCGCCGTTTGCGGTTGGCGAGCAGGTCGTCTTCCAGATAGGGGTTGCGCGTCAGCACCCAAATGTCGCCCAGCACTTCGTACAGCATCTGTGCCGAGCGTCCGGTGCGCCGCTCCTCGCGCAGGGTGTTGATGATGTCCCATGCCTCGCCGCCGAGGATGCGCAGCACGATCTCGCGGTCGGAGAACGAGGTGTAGTTGTAAGGGATTTCGCGCAAGCGTGCGGTCATGATTGATGGCCTGTTCGACAGGGAGCGCATTCTACCGCATCCGACCTCATCGCTCGACCCCGACGATGGAATGGGGGTAGCATCGGCGGCATGAGTCCTTCCCGCGAGAACAGACTGCGCCTGTTTTTTGCCCTGTGGCCGAGCGAGGCCGAGCGCGCGGCCGTGGCGGCATGGCAGCCGCCGCTGCGCGAGCTGTGCGGCGGGCGCCCCATGCGCGGCGATAACCTGCATGCGACGCTGGTGTTCCTGGGCGAGGTGGCCGAACACCGCCTGGAGGCGCTGCAACTGGCCGCGCAGGAGACGCAATTCGCGGAATTCGAGCTGAACTGGACAGGGGCGCACTACTGGGGGCACAACCATATCGTCTATGCCGCGCCGGAAGAGATCCCCTTGCGCCTGACCGAACTGGTGGGCGAACTGGAACGCAGTTTGCGCCGGCACCGCTTCCGCTTCGAGCAGCGGCCTTACAAGCCGCACGTCACCCTGCTGCGCCACGCGCAGTGGAGCGATGCCGCGCTGCCGGGCATGCCTGCCGCGCGCTGGCAGGTGCGCAATTTTGCCTTGGTGCGTTCCACCAGCGACGAGCGGGGCGCGCGTTACGAGGTATTGGCGCGTTTCGGTGATTCGGCACTAGAATGATGCCGCGCATTTCACGGGGAAATCCATGCTGCACGCCTTCGCACTGAAGAACGGCCATCTCGATCGCCTCAGCGTCACGGTGGGCGCCGATCCGGGCGAGGTGCGGCCGGCGTGGGTGGACATGGTCGCCGCGACACCGGAAGAGATCGCCTGGGTGGAGCGCGTCTATGCGCTGCGCCTGGAACGTCCGGAGCACCTGCGCGACATCGAAGCCAGCGCGCGCTTCTTCGAGCGCGAGGGCGACCTGCACCTGCGTTCCGATTTTCTCTCCGGTCTCGAGACGCATTCGCGCAGCGTGGCGGTCGCGTTCGTGCTGACCGGCCAGACGCTCATCAGTATCCGCGAGACGGACCTGCCCGTCTTCCGTTTGCTGCGGGTGAGGTTGCACGCCGAATCCGGGCCGATCGGGGACGTCCGCGACCTGCTGATCGACCTGTATGGGATGGATGTCGAGTACTCCGCCGACGCGCTGGAAGAGGTGTATGCCGACCTGGGCCATGTCGGCCAGAGCGTGCTGGGCTCACGCCTGAGCGACCGCGAGGCCGGGGTGGCGCTGGTCAGGATCGCCAGCGCGGAATACGTGAACGGGCGCATCCGGCGCAACGTGATGGACACGCAGCGCGCGCTTTCTTTCCTGATCCGTAGCCGGATGCTCAGTGCCAGCCAGGTCGAAGAGGTGCGCCAGATCCAGCAGGACATCGACTCGCTCGACGGCCACACCGCGTTCCTGTTCGACAAGATCAACTTTTTGATGGACAGCGCGGTGGGCTTCATCAACATCAACCAGAACCGCATCATCCGGATGTTCTCGGTGGTGTCCGTTGCCCTGCTGCCACCCACGCTGATCGCCTCCATCTATGGCATGAACTTCAGGGCCATGCCGGAGCTTGGCTGGGCGCTGGGCTACCCGTTCGCGTTGCTGCTGATGGCGCTCACGGTGGCGATCCCGTTCTGGTATTTCTACCGCAAGGGCTGGCTGAAGTAGCCGGTCACGCCTCGATCAGCCGCTGGAGCACCGCCCCGGCCAGCATGTAGCCGAACAGCGGCGGCATGTAGCTGATGGTGCCGTTCACTGCGCGCGGCCGCCCGCGGTCGGTGGGCTGCGGCGGCAGCGGCGCACTCGGTGCTTCGTCCGAGAACACCGTCAATACCCCCTTGCGGATGCCGTGATGCCGGTGTAAACGGTGGCGCATCTGCTTTGCCAGCGGGCACATCTCGGTCTTGCCGATGTCCGCCACCTTGATGCGCGTCGGATCGAGACGGTTGCCCGCGCCCATGCTGGAAGCGACCTTCAATCCGCGCTTGAAGCTCTCGGCTACCAGCGCCTCCTTGCACGCCAGCGAATCGATGCAGTCGATCACGTAATCGCAATCGGCGGGCACCAGTTCGTTCACGTTCTCGGTGGTAAGGAAGGTGCGCAGCAGCGTGACCTGGCAATCCGGGTTGATGTCGGCGATGCGCGCACGCATCAGTTCGGCCTTGGATTGCCCCACCGTGGAAAGCAGCGCCGGCAACTGGCGGTTGATGTTGCTGGCCACCACGACATCGTGATCGAGCAGTGTCAATCGTCCGACGCCAGCACGCGCTAGCGCCTCGGCGCAGTAAGAGCCTACCCCGCCCATGCCGGCGACGAAGACGTGCTTGCTCCTGAGTTTTTCGATCCCGGCGTCGCCGAGCAGGATGTGGGTGCGGGTGAATTGGGGAGGAGTGGTATTTTGCATGGCGCGCATTATAAGCGCGGTGCCGCCAAAGCTGGCAGCGCGGCCAGCGCGTTCGTTGTCGTTACCTGTGCTACGTCTGCCAGCGGCATGCCGCGCAACCCCGCCAGGGTCTGGGCGATGCGCGGCAGGTATTTCGGTTCGTTCGGCAGTCCGCGCTCCAGAAAATCCGGCGGGATGTCGGGCGCATCGGTCTCCAGCACGATGCTGTCCTGCGGCAGGGTCGCGGCCAGTTCGCGCAGGCGCGTGGCGCGCGAGTAGGCCATCGCGCCGCCGAAGCCCAGCTTGAAGCCGAGCTTGATGAATTCGTCCGCCTGCTGGCGGCTGCCGTTGAAGGCGTGGGCGACGCCTGACTTCACCTTGATCTGGCGCAGGTGCTTGAGGATCGTGTCCTGCGCGCGGCGCAGATGCAGCAGCACCGGCAGGTCGAACTCGCGCGCCAGCTTCAGCTGTTCGATGAAGAAATGTTCCTGCCGGGCCCGGTCGTGGTGCGGGATGAAAAAATCCAGGCCGATTTCGCCGACCGCGACGGCCCGGTGTCGTTTCAGGTGATCGCGCAATACCTCGATATCGTCAGGTGTGGCATCGTCCGTGTACATCGGATGGATGCCGTAAGCGGGGGCGCAGCCCGGAAACTGCTCGCACAGCTTGCGCACCGCCTCGAAATTG
>JBQGEN010000047.1:0-3044 GCA_052039615.1 Sideroxyarcus sp.
CGCGCCGAGCTGGAAGCGACCAGCTCTGAGACCAAGATCAAGAAGTACGCCAAGCGCCTGAAGGTGCTGGAGGCGTTCCTGCAGTCCGGCATCAAGCCGGAGTGGATGGTGATGGAAGTGCTGCCGGTGCTGCCGCCGGAATTGCGTCCGCTGGTGCCGCTGGACGGCGGCCGTTTCGCGACTTCCGACCTGAATGATCTGTATCGTCGCGTCATCAAACGTAACAACCGTCTCAAGCGTTTGCTGGAACTGAAGGCGCCCGAGATCATCGTGCGCAACGAAAAACGCATGCTGCAAGAGTCGGTGGACTCGTTGTTGGACAACGGTCGTCGCGGCAAGGCGATGACTGGCGCCAACAAGCGTCCGCTGAAGTCGCTGGCCGACATGATCAAGGGCAAGGGCGGTCGTTTCCGTCAGAACCTGCTGGGCAAGCGCGTGGACTACTCCGGTCGTTCCGTGATCGTGGTGGGCCCGCAGCTGAAGCTGCACCAGTGTGGCCTGCCCAAGAAGATGGCGCTGGAGCTGTTCAAGCCGTTCATCTTCGAACGCCTGGAAAAGATGGGTCTCGCGACTACCATCAAGGCCGGCAAGCGCATGGTCGAGGCCGAAGAGCCGATCGTGTGGGACATCCTGGAAGAAGTCATCCACGAGCATCCGGTGATGCTGAACCGCGCACCGACGCTGCACCGCCTCGGTATCCAGGCGTTCGAGCCTATCCTGATCGAAGGCAAGGCGATCCAGCTGCACCCGCTGGTCTGTACCGCGTTCAACGCCGACTTCGACGGCGACCAGATGGCCGTGCACGTGCCGCTGTCGCTGGAAGCGCAGATGGAAGCGCGCACCCTGATGCTGGCGTCCAACAACGTGCTGTCGCCCGCCAACGGCGAGCCGATCATCGTGCCGTCGCAGGACATCGTGCTGGGCCTGTATTACATGACGCGCGAAAAGGTCGGCGCCTTGGGCGAAGGTTCGATGCTCGCCGACGTGTCCGAAGTGCTGCGCGCCTATCGTTCCGGCAACGTCGATCTGCAAGCGAAGGTGGTGGTGCGCATCAAGGAAGTGGTGACCAACGAGGCGGGCGAGAAGCAGGATAAGTTCACGCGCTACGAAACCACGGTTGGCCGCGCCATCCTGTCCGAATTGCTGCCGGCGAACCTGCCGTTCAGCTTCGTGAACAAGGCGCTGAAGAAGAAGGAGATCTCACGCCTGATCAACGCCAGCTTCCGCCGTTGCGGCCTGCGCGACACCGTGATCATGGCCGACCAGTTGATGTACACCGGTTTCGCCTATGCGACCCGTGCCGGTATCTCGATCTGCGTGGACGACATGCTCGTGCCGCAGCAGAAGAACGAATTGATCGGTGCCGCCGAGAAGGAAGTGCACGATATTCATACGCAGTACACCTCCGGCTTGGTGACCCAGGGCGAGCGCTACAACAAGGTGGTGGACATCTGGGGCCGTACCGGTGACCAGGTCGCCAAGGCCATGATGGATCAGCTGGGCGTGGAGCCGGTGCTGGATCGCGTGACCGGCGAGGCTTTGCTCGACAAGAAGGGCAAGCCGGTGACGCAGGAGTCGTTCAACTCCATCTACATGATGGCCGACTCCGGTGCGCGCGGTTCCGCAGCGCAGATCCGCCAGTTGTCCGGCATGCGTGGCCTGATGGCGAAGCCGGACGGCTCCATCATCGAGACGCCGATCACCGCGAACTTCCGCGAAGGTCTGAACATGCTGCAGTACTTCATTTCCACGCACGGTGCGCGTAAGGGTCTGGCGGACACGGCGTTGAAGACCGCGAACTCCGGTTACCTGACCCGTCGTCTGGTGGATGTGACGCAGGATCTGGTCATCACCGAGAACGATTGCGGCACGACCAATGGCCGTTCCATGAAGGCGCTGGTCGAAGGCGGCGAAGTGATCGAAGCCCTGCGCGAGCGCATCCTTGGCCGCGTGGTGGCCGCCGATGTGGTCAATCCGGAAACCAGCGAGACCTTGTACGAAGCCGGCACGCTGCTGGACGAAGACAAGGTGGAGCTCATCGAGTCGCTGGGCGTCGACGAAGTGCGCGTGCGCACGCCGCTGACCTGCGATACGCGTTACGGTCTGTGCTCCAAGTGTTACGGCCGCGATCTGGGCCGCGGCGGCCTGGTGAACGTGGGCGAAGCAGTCGGCGTGATCGCCGCGCAGTCCATCGGCGAACCGGGTACCCAGTTGACCATGCGTACCTTCCACATCGGTGGCGCGGCATCGCGTACCGTGGTGGCGAGCCAGGTCGAAAGCAAGTCGAATGGCCTCATCAAGTACAGCCCGAACATGCGTACCGTGACCACGGCGAGCGGCGAGCTGGTGGTGGTGGCGCGTTCCGGTGAAGTGCTGGTGACCGACGATCACGGCCGCGAGCGCGAGCGTCACAAGGTGCCATACGGCGCCAATCTGACCGCGCGTGAAGGCAAGAGCGTGCGCGCGGGCGAGATCCTGGCCACATGGGATCCGCACACCCGTCCGATCATCACCGAATACGCGGGTCGCGTGCGTTTCGAGAACGTGGAAGAGGGCGCCACCGTCGCCAAGCAGATCGACGAAGTCACCGGTCTGTCCACGCTGGTGGTCATCGATCCGAAGCGCTCCACGACCGGCAAGGGCGTGCGTCCGCTGGTGCGTCTGCTGGATGACGGCGGCAATGAGATCAAGATCGCCGGTACCGACACCCCGATCTCGGTGACCTTCCAGGTCGGCTCCATCATCACGGTGGAAGACGGTCAGCACGTGGGCGTCGGCGATGTGCTGGCGCGCATCCCGCAGGAGAGCTCCAAGACGCGCGACATCACCGGCGGTCTGCCGCGTGTGGCCGAGCTGTTCGAGGCGCGTTCCCCGAAGGATGCAGGCATGCTGGCGGAAGTCACCGGAACCGCTTCGTTCGGCAAGGAGACCAAGGGCAAGCAGCGTCTGGTCATCACCGATACTGCCGGCGAGGCGCATGAATTCCTGATCGCCAAGGACAAGCATGTGCTGGTGCACGACGGCCAAGTGGTGAACCAGGGCGA
>JBQGEN010000048.1:0-2667 GCA_052039615.1 Sideroxyarcus sp.
GCTGTATGTCTGCGTGGTGTACAGCCCGGTCGGGTCGGTCGCGCGCACTGTCACTTCGTGCGTGCCGACCTGGCCGCTGTTCGGCCGCCAGCCTATCCACGCGATATAGCTGGAGGTGGTCTTGATGGTCATGCCGGCCGGCGCCTTGTCCAGCGTGAAGCTCAGCGGCCCGCCGTCCGCGTCGCTCGCCGTCACCTTGTAGGCGTAGGACTTGCCCGGAATGGCCGCAAGCGCCGGCGTTGAAGTGATCGCCGGCACGCTGCCGAGACGGGCGTGCAGATTGTCGTAGGCAGCCAGCGCATCGACCAGGCCATGGCCATAGCTATTGTCGGCGCCGGCCACGCCCAGGTCCTGCGCGCTCTGTGTCAGCGCAGCTTCGAGGTCGGCGATGCCGACGCCGGGAAAGGCCTGCAGCAGCAGTGCCATCGCGCCCGCCGTATGCGGCGCGGCATAGGAGGTGCCGGAGACCACCGCATACTGCGGCAGCCCGCCTAGCGACAGATCCGCTGCTTTGACACTGACTCCAGGCGCAGTCAGCTTCGGATAGACCGTGCCGTCGCAGGCCGATTCGCCGCGCGCGCTGAAACTGGCGATCGCCAGCATCGAATCCACCGCGCCGGTGGCGAACCCGGCCGGGTTGTTGGCCGGACTCAGGCTGGTCAGCGGCGCGGGGCCGTCGTTGCCGGCGGCGAAGGTCACGGCGATGCCCGCCGTCTTGAGCACATCGATGTCACCGCTGAATTCCGTGATGCACTGGCCGGCCGTACCCGCCAAGCCCCAGGAGGCGTTGACCACGTCCGGCGCATCGACGGTGGCCGGGTCGCCGTCCGGATCGAGCAGCCACTGGAAGGCGAGATGGATGTCGCTGTAGGTCGCCTGCCCGGCATCGCTGTAGAGTTTGGCCGCGATCCAGCTGGCGCCCGGCGCCACGCCGATGGTGCTGCCGCCGACGTCGCCGCCGACCATGAGGGACATGGTCTGCGTGCCATGCCCGGAGAAGTCGTGGGGAGTGGCGTGCTCGCCATGCGGGTCGAACCAGCTGTTGGCGCCGCCACGCCAGCGGGCGGAGAGATCGGGGTGGTTGGCGTCGACGCCGGTATCCATGTTGGCGACGACGATGCCGCTGCCGTCGTAACCCTGCGCCCACATGTCCGGCGCTCGTACCGCCCCCAGGTTCCACTCGGGCGGTGCCGCGCCGCCGTAGGTCACGGCGGGCGCCTGCAATGTCGAATCGAGGCGGATGCTTTCCACGCCGGCGCGCGCCGCGAGTTCGCGAATGACGCCGGGGCGCGCCGTCGCGGCGATGCCGTTGATCAGCCACAGTTCGCGCAGGCGGTGCGCCCCGCGCGCCAGCAGAAAGTCGCGGTGCGGCGCCTGCGCGACTGCCGCTTTTTCCCGAAGCGCGCGGAACAGCCGGGTATCGCGCCGGCTGCGATCTTTCAGCGCGAAGGCGCGCGGGTCCAGCCTGCTTTTCAGGGAAACGATCACCGCGATCTCCTCATGCGCCGCCCGGCCCCGCAGCTCGCGCTCCAGCACCGGTTCGACGACCGCGGCCTGCGCGCCGGCACAACACACGAACGCCAGCATGACGACGCTGGCGTTCATCGACCGCACAGGTTTTGCGGCACACATGGCTCGCCTTTCCGCTATCTACTGGACGACCAGGTTCTCGATGCGCAAATCGCCCATGACCAGCGTCATCTTGTTCCCGGCCTGCACGAAGCGTCCCGGGTTTGCGAACAGGATGAAATAGTCCTGCTCGGCCGTTACCTTGTTGCGACCCGTCGTGCGCAACTGACCGAGTTTCGCCGTGTCCGGAACGCCCAGTTGCGCTCCGCTCGCCTCGTCCAGCAGATAGGGCCGGATCTTGCGGTTCAGCAGCGGCGCGGCCCGCTCCGGATCGAGTACGCGATAGCGGAAGTCGATGATGTAACCCGCCGCCGATAGCCGCAGCCCTTCCATGCGTATCCCGAGCATGCCTTCGGCGCCCTGTGCCGGCTGCACGGTGGCCGGCGCCATCCTGTCCTCGCCCGAGGAATAGCCGCCGCCCGACTTGCTGGCGCAGCCGCTCAGGATCATGGCAATGGCAAGAACCAGGGCCACTGAAATCACCATGCTTAGCACCCGCTCCTGTCTGACGCGTCTTCTCAAATCCTGGATTTCATCATCATGTTCTTTCACAACGAATCTCCTTCACGCTATTTGCTGCACTTGCGCCCGCTACGCGAATTTCGCACTACCGCAGGCGGTCCCGGAGAGAACTCCGGAACCGGCTGTTCCATTACTGCACATTGACCCGCACGTAAGCCGCCTTCGAGATGGCCGCCGGGTTGTAGGTGTCCCTGACCGCGTACTGGAACACCTCGGTGCCGGTGAAGTTGAGTTTCGGTGTGTAGCTGATGGTGCCGTCCGCGTTCACCGTCACCGTACCGCCCTGATTGGGCTTGCCGGTAGCCGGGATGAACACCGTCGCCGCGTCGATGGTGTTGCTCGGATCGATCGCGGTATCCGGATCGCTGTCGTTGCCCAGCACGTTGATCACCAGCGCGGTGTTGGCGGCCGTCGCCACCGTGTCGTCCACTGTCACCGGCGCCTTGTTCGCCCGCACCGCGATCGATACCCAGCCCGCGCTCTTGCTCGCCACGCCTGCGCTGTCGCGCGCCAGGT
>JBQGEN010000049.1:0-4021 GCA_052039615.1 Sideroxyarcus sp.
GATCAGATGATGACGACCACGCCGTTGCGGCAGGTGGCATGGCGCGATGCGAAGTTCCATCAGCCGCGGGGAGCGGATGCCTTGCAGTGGCAGCGCATCGCCACCGAGGTGCAGATGCTGCTGCATGCACACCCGCTGAACCAGGCGCGTGCCGCGCGCGGCGAGCTGGCCATCAACAGCTTGTGGCTATGGGGGGGCGGGCGGATGCAGCCCTTGCGGAAAGCGTTCGATGCGGCCGGCGGCGACAGCACGCTGGGTGCGGCCTTCGCGCGGGCGGCTGCGCTGGCGTGGAGCGATACGCTGCGGGCGCTGCTGGATGGAAAGTCCAGGAGCGGCCTGTGGCTGTGCGAGGCATTGAATGCCGCCCGGCAGCGCGACGATCATTTCGCCTGGCGCGAAGCGGTGCAGCGGTTCGAGCAGGATTGCGCGCTGCTGTTGCGGGCATTGCAGGCGGGGCGCCTGCAGCGGCTCGATCTGGTGGTGATGCAGGACAGCGTGACGAGGAGTTTCGGATTGACACGCGCTTCGGCCTGGAAGCTCTGGCAGCCCGCGCCTTCACTGGCGCAATACGCGGTGTAGAATGGGTCGACCTTGAGCGGAGCTGGCAAAATGACGTTCTGGAACAATATGATGGGTTTCTTCTGGGGAGGCGAGCTGATTCCGTTGCTGATCATGGTGCTGGGCGTCACGGCGCTGCTCCTGCATTTCCGCCGCGACGAGCATGCGAGCGTCATCAACACGGTCAGTTTCTTCTTCATCTGTCTGCTCGGGCAGTTCATTGCGAGCCTGCTGCACGCGCTCGAGTTCGCGCGTGCAGCAGCCGTGACGCACGAGGTGTTCATCATTGGCGCCGGGGTCGCGGTGATCCGTTTGTGGGGGCTGCTGGTGTTCCGCATCGTGCTGCCTTCGATCAAGCTCACGCCGCCGCGCATCACCGAGGATATCTTCGTCATCATCGCCTATGTCGCCTGGTTCATGGTGCGCCTGCGTTATGCCGGCCTCGATCTTTCCAGCATCCTGGCGACGTCGGCAGTGATCACGGCGGTGATCGCTTTTGCCATGCAGGATACCCTGGGCAACATTCTCGGCGGGCTGGCCCTGCAACTGGACAATTCCATCGAGGTCGGCGACTGGATCAAGGTGGACGACATCGCAGGCAGGGTCGTGGACATCCGCTGGCGTTCCACGCTGGTGGAGACGCGCAACTGGGAGACGGTGGTGTTCCCCAATTCGCAGCTGATGAAGAACAAGTTCCTGGTGCTGGGGCGGCGCACCGACCAGCCGGTGCAATGGCGGCGCTGGGTCTGGTTCAACGTCGGGCTGGATGTCGCGCCGACCCGGGTGGTGAGCGTGGTGGAGGACTCCGTACTGCAGACCGACATCGCCAATGTGGCGAAGGATCCTGCGCCCAACTGCATACTGATGGACATGGACGAAAAGGGCTATGGACGCTATGCCTTGCGTTACTGGCTGACCGATCTGGCGCCGGACGATGTCACCGATGCCATGCTGCGCTGGCACATCATGTCGGCCTTGCAGCGTGCCGGCATCAAGCTGGCGCTGGGGGAGTACAGCCTGCACATCACCAAGGAGAACGAGAAATACGAGGAGGTGCTGCACCAGCGCGAAACCCTGTTGCGCATCAAGACCTTGCGCAAGGTGGAGTTGTTCTCGCAGTTGACCGATGACGAACTGCGGGCGCTGGCGGAGCGGCTGCGCTATGCGCCCTTCGCCAAAGGCAATATCATCGCCAGGCAGGGCGATGTGAGGTCGCACTGGCTGTATGTCATCATCAAAGGCGATGCCGAGGTCTATGTCGACCTGCCGAACGGCAAGCGGCGCACGGTGCGTACGCTGGGGCGCGGCGACTTCTTCGGCGAGATGGGCTTGCTCACCGGGGCGCCGCGTGCAGCCTCGGTCGTCGCCAAGAGCGACGTGGAGTGCTACCGCATCGACAAGGAGGCGGTGGACGGGCTGATGCACGCGCGCCCGGGCATCGCCGAGGAGGTCTCGCATATCCTGGTGATGCGCCGGGCGGAACTGGATACCGCCATGCAGAATCTGGATGCGACGGGGGCGCACCCGGACCTGTCGCAGCAACGCAACGAGATACTTGCCACCATCAAGCGCTTTTTCTCGCTTGGGAGTTAAGCCGCCCGAGAATTGGGCTTAAATCATCGGCGGGCTTGCGGTATCATGCGCGCCGGGCAATTTGAGATAAGCACACATGAAAGTCACTTTTCTGGATTTCGAGCAGCAGGTCTCCGAGCTGGAGAACAAGATCGAGCAATTGCGTTATGTGCAGGACGATTCCGCACTCGATATCTCCGACGAGATCGGCAGGCTGCAGAAGAAGAGCCAGTCGCTGACCAAGGATATCTACGCCAAGCTCACGCCCTGGCAGATTTCGCAGGTCTCGCGCCACCCGCAGCGTCCCTACACGCTGGATTACATAGAACATCTGTTCACCGATTTCGAAGAGCTGCACGGCGATCGCAACTATGCCGACGATCCCGCCATTGTCGGGGGCCTGGCCCGCTTCAACGGCCAGAGCGTGATGGTCATCGGCCACCAGAAAGGCCGCGACACCAAGGAGCGCCAGTACCGCAATTTCGGCATGCCGCGCCCCGAAGGCTACCGCAAGGCGATGCGCCTGATGCGCCTGGCCGAGAAGTTCGGCATCCCAATCATGACCTTCATCGATACGCCCGGGGCCTATCCCGGCGTCGGCGCGGAAGAGCGCGGCCAGTCCGAAGCCATCGGCCGGAACCTGTACGTGATGGCGGAGCTGAAGGTGCCGATGATCTGCACCATCATCGGCGAAGGCGGTTCCGGCGGCGCGCTGGCCATCGCAGTGGGCGATGCCCTGCTGATGTTGCAATACGCGACTTATTCCGTCATCTCGCCCGAGGGCTGTGCCTCCATCCTGTGGAAGAGCGCGGCCAAGGCGTCCGAGGCGGCCGAGACACTGGGTATCACCGCCACGCGCCTGAAGGCGCTGGGGCTGGTGGACAAGATCGTCAGCGAGCCGCTGGGCGGCGCGCATCGCGATTATCCGGCGATGATGCAGACCATGAAGAAAGCGCTGCAGGAGACGCTCAAGCAGGTGCAGGCGCAGCCTACGCATGAACTGTTGCAGAACCGCTTCGGTCGCCTGATGAGCTATGGCAAGTTCAAGGAAATCGAACTTAGCTGACACCGTTGCGGCGCGCCTCGCGCCGCTTCTTCCCAGGCACAGCAGCATCCTCATCGGCTTGAGCGGCGGCATGGATTCCGTCGTGCTGCTGCACTTGCTGCAGTCCCTCGCGCCACGCTTCGAGTGGCGTCTCTCCGCCCTGCATGTCCACCACGGCATCAGCCCGAACGCCGATGCCTGGGCGGATTTCTGCGCCGGGCTTTGCGCCCGATACGGGGTCCCGCTGCATGTCGAACGCGTCGACATCGTGCCGCTGCGCGACGACCACGGTATCGAAGCCGCCGCGCGCAAACTGCGCCATGCGGCCATCGCCAGACAGTCCTGTGACTTCGTCGCGCTGGCGCACCATGCCGACGACCAGGCCGAGACCCTGTTGCTGCAGCTGCTGCGCGGTGCGGGCATCAAGGGCGCGGCGGCCATGCCTGTCCTGAGCCGTGTCGAAAGGCCCTTGCTCGAACCGGCAACTGCACATGCTGCCGCACCCTTGCGCCCGTTGCTCGATAGCCCGCGCAGTGCATTGCTCGAATACGCGCAACAGCATGCCCTGCACTGGGTCGAGGATGAAAGCAATGCCGACGACAGCTATCCGCGCAACTTTCTGCGCCATCGCCTGCTGCCGCTGCTGGAACAGCGTTTTCCCGCTTATCGCAACACCCTGACGCGCAGCGCGCAGCACTTCGCCGAAGCCAGCGAACTGCTGGACGAGCTGGCGTGGCAGGATGGCCGGGGCATGCCGGATGGCGACAGTCTCGAAGTGGCATGCCTGCAGGCACTCTCGCCTTCCCGTGCCCGGAACCTGCTGCGCTACTTTCTGCATACGCTGAA
>JBQGEN010000050.1:0-2469 GCA_052039615.1 Sideroxyarcus sp.
CTCGGAAGAGATCACCAAGATGCACAAGAGCCGCGACGCACTCGTCACCGACGTGCTGAGCTCGCTGGTGCTGGAAGGCACCGGGCCGCTGATGTTCCACGAGTCGTCCAACCCGGCCGGCCCCGTGCTGTGGCTGAACCACGACGTGATCGCCAAGCAGCTCAACATGATGCATCGCTGAGGACCGGACGTTCGCGAAACCCAAGGGGCGGCGCAAGCCGCCCCTTTGCTTTGCGGGGCGCTGAGGGGCTACCTCTGGGTGTCAGCCCTGAGCTGTAGGTCGTCCAGATAGTGATCGCCCTTGTACTGGAAGGCGATCGGGCCGTCCGGCTCGGCATGCAGGAACTGGTGGACGGAGGGATCTTGTGAGTTGAGCATCTCGTCCACCGTGCCCTGTGCGACCACCACGCCGTTGTGGATGAAGAACAGGTAATCGACGACCTTGAGCGAGGACATCAGGTCGTAGGTCACCACGATCGAGGTAGTGCCGAGCGCGTCGTTCAGCGTGCGTATCAGGTTGGCGATGGTGTTGAGCGAGATCGGGTCGAGGCCGGCGAAGGGCTCGTCGTACATGACCAGCGCCGGGTCGGTGGCGATCGCGCGCGCCAGCGCCACGCGGCGTTCCATGCCGCCCGACAGCTCGCTCGGCTTGAGGTTCCTGGCGTTGCGCAAGCCGACCGCCTGCAGTTTCAGCAGCACCAGATCGTGGATGACCTCTTCCGGCAGGTCGGTGTGCTCGCGCAAGGGGAAGGCGAGGTTGTCATATACCGACATGTCGGTGAACAGGCCGCTGACCTGGAACATCATGCCCATCTTCAGGCGCATCCGGTACAGCTCGTCCTGGCTCAGTTCATGCACCACCTGCCCCATGAAGTTCACGCTCCCCCGCGCCGGGCGCAGCTGGCCGCCGAAGTGGCGCAGCAGGGTGGACTTGCCGCAGCCGCTGGGGCCCATGATGCCGACGATCTTTCCGCGCGGTATCTTGAGGTTGATGCCTTGCAGCACCTTGCGCGGGCCGTAGGAGAAATGCAGGTCGTTGACCTCGATGAGGTTTTCCATGGTTCGATGCCTTGCGTGGGTTTTCCGGTGCAATTCTCACATGCCGCGCGGCGAAAATACACGGGTTTCGGGCATTCCGTCCGGAACAGGCAGGGCGCGCCTCGACGGTTCGGTCGCCGTCCATATACAATGAGACGCTGACCGTTCACTCGCCGGTAAAAAAACATAATGAGGTTGCCCGCTTTGCCCTGGAACAGATTCCGTTTGAGCCTCAAATCGCATGGCAAGTGGATTCGCCTGTTCGTGCTGTTGCTGTTGCTGGGGCTGTCCGGCTACATACTCTATCTCGACATCACCATCCGCGAAGCGTTCGAAGGCCGCAAGTTCGCCCTGCCGGCGCGTGTTTATGGCCGCGCGCTGGAGCTGTATCCGGGCCTGAAGCTGACGCCCGTGCAGTTCGCGGCGGAACTGAAACGGATCGGGTATCACGAACACCCGGAACCGAACGAGGCGGCGACCTATCGCCATACGCTGAACGGGTTCGAGTTCACGACCCGGGAGTTCGTGTTCGCGGACGGCCCGCAGCCGGCGCAGCGGGTGCGCATCGAATTCGCCGAGGGCAGAGTGGCGCTGCTGCAGGAACGCCGTGCCGCTACCGCTGATGTCACCACTGACGGCAACGCCGATGCCACCACTGACGTCAACGCCGATCTCCCCCTGCTGCGCCTGGAGCCGCCCATCATCGGCGGCATCTATCCCGGCCACAACGAGGACCGGGCGCTGTTGCGGCTCGACCAGGTCCCCAAGCCGCTGATCGACGCGCTGATCTCGATCGAGGACCGGAAATACTATACGCACTGGGGCATCGATCCGCGCGGCATCGCGCGCGCCCGGTACAAGACGCTCACCGGACAGCGCATCGAGGGCGGCAGCACGCTCACCCAGCACCTGGTCAAGACCTTCTGCCTGACTTCCGAACGCACGCTGACGCGCAAGGGCACCGAAGTGTTGATGGCACTGCTGCTGGAGATGCACTACGGCAAGGACGAGATCCTCGAGACCTACCTCAACGAGATCTTCCTGGGGCAGGATGCCACACGCGCCATCCACGGCTTCGGCCTGGCCAGCCACTTCTATTTCGATCGCCCGCTCGAACGGCTGGAACTGCACGAGATCGCGACGCTGGTCGGCATGGTCAAGGGGCCGGCCGTGTACGATCCGCGCAGGAAGCCGGAGCTGACGCTGAAACGGCGCAACGTCGTGCTGCAGGAGATGGTCCGCCTGGGGGCCATCACGCAGGCACAGTTCGTCGAGGCGCGGCAGAAGCCGCTCGGCGTGATCCATCGCGCGCCCACCGGCACTTCGGCGTACCCGGCGTTCCTGCAGCTGGTGCACCGCCAGTTGCAGCGTGACTATCGCGAGGAGGACCTGCGCAGCGAAGGATTGCGCATCTTCACCACGCTGGACCCG
>JBQGEN010000051.1:0-7501 GCA_052039615.1 Sideroxyarcus sp.
ACGTTCTTTCATGCCGGGATATCTCTTCATGGGTTCGAATTGCGGCGAAGTATGTTCCGGCTCGCCCGCTTCCGCCTTGTAGATGCGCACGCGCACGTCGTACCAGGCCGCCTGCCCGGTGATCGGGTCGGAGTTGGAGAAACGCTTGCCATCGGCTCCCGGCGGCAGTTCTTCCGAGATCACATGGTTCAACAGGAAGCCCTGCTGCGATTCGTTCGCATCCGGCGACAGGTTCCACGCCCCTGCGGCCTTGCCGATCGCGTTCCAGGTCCACACCGTGCCGGGCTCCACCGCTTCGCTGTAGCGCGCCATGCAGCGCACCTTGCCCCATTGCGATTCGCACCATATCCAGTCGCCGTCGGCGATGCCCGCGTTCTTCGCTGTCAGCGCGTTGACGTAGAGATAGTTGTGCGCGTGGATCTGGCGCAGCCAGGCGTTCTGCGAATCCCACGAGTGGTACATCGCCATCGGCCGCTGCGTCAGCGCCGACAGCGGATATTTCTGCTTGTCGCTGGTCTGCACCTCGAGCGGCTCGTAGTAGAACGGCAGCGGATCGAAGAAGGTCTCGATGCGCTTGGCCAGATGCTTGGGCGGCTGGCGCGTGATGCTCTTGCCCTGGGCAGCCAGGCGGAACTTCTGCAGCACCTCGGAATACAGATGAATCAGGATCGGTTCGGCATAGCGCGTGATACCGTTGCTCTGCGACCATTCGAGGTAGCCCTGGTTCCAGTTGCGCATGAACTGGTACGAGCGCGGCAGCTTGTGGTGGTGCACGCAGTCGTTCTTGGCATACATCTCCCACTGGTTCGGGTTCGGCTCGCCCTTGATGGATTTCTCGCCGCCCTTGCCGCGCCAGCCGGACAGGAAGCCGATGCCGGAACCCGGCGCGGTCTCCCAGTTGACGATGAAGTCGGGATAGTCGCGGAACTTGCGCTCGCCCTCCTTGGTGACGAAGGCGGGCAGCTTCAGGCGCGTGCCGAGTTCGATCAGCACTTCCTGGAACGGCTTGCACTCGCCGGTCGGCGGCATCACCGGGATGCGCACCGAATCCACCGGACCGTCGAATTCCGAGATCGGGCGGTCGAGCATGGACATCACGTCATGGCGCTCGAGGTAGGTCGTGTCCGGCAGGATCAGGTCGGCAAAGGCGGTGGTCTCCGAATGGAAGGCGTCGCACACCACAAGGAACGGGATCTTGTATTCGCCGCTCTCGTCCTTGTCGACCAGCATCTTGCGCACCTCGGCCGTGTTCATGGACGAGTTCCACGCCATGTTGGCCATGAACAGCAACAGCGTGTCGATCTTGTACGGATCGCCGCGCCAGGCATTGGTGATGGCGTTGTGCATCAGGCCGTGCACCGACAGCGGATACTCCCACGAGAACGCCTTGTCGATGCGCACCGGGCTGCCGTCCTCGTTGACAAACAGGTCGTCCGGGTCGGCCGGCCAGCCCAGCGCCATGCCATCCAGCGGCGTGTTCGGCTGCACCGCCTTGGGGTGGTTGGGCGTGCGCGCGCAGGGCGGGATCGGGCGCGGAAACGGCGTCTTGTGGCGGAAGCCGCCGGGACGGTCGATGGTGCCCAGCAGCGTCATCAGGATCGACAGCGCGCGGATGGTGTGGAAACCGTTGGAGTGCGCGGCCAGGCCGCGCATGGCATGGAACGAGACCGGGTTGCCGGTGACGGTGTCGTGCTCCTTTCCCCAGGAAACCGTCCACGCGATCGGCAGCTCGATCTTCTGGTCGCGCGCGGTGATGCCCATCTCATGCGCCAGGCGCTTGATGGTGTCGGCCGGGATACCGGTGATCTGCTCCGCCCACTCCGGCGTGTAATCCTTGACGCGATCCTGCAGCATCTGGAACGCGGGCTTGACCGGGGTGCCATCCGCCAGCTTGAATTCGCCAAGCAGGTAGGGGTCGGCGCCTTCGCTATGCGTGACCACTGCACTATTGGTGTTGCGGTCCCACCACAATTTATTCTGCGGATCGTAGCAGCCCTCTTCCTTGGCCACTTCGGTGCGCACGAACATGCCGAACTCGTCATGCGCGGCATCCAGGTTCACCAGCTGGCCGGAGTTGGTGTAGCGCACCAGGAATTCGCGATCGTACAGGCCGAGCGCGATGATCTCGTGGATCAGCGCCAGCATCAGCGCGCCATCGGTGCCGGGACGGATCGGCACCCACTCGTCGGCGATGGCGGAATAGCCGGTGCGCACTGGGTTGATGGAGATGAAACGGCCGCCCTCGCGCTTGAACTTGGAAATGGCGATCTTCATCGGGTTGGAGTGGTGGTCTTCCGCCGTGCCGATCATGATGAACAGCTTGGAGCGCTCCAGGTCCGGCCCGCCGAATTCCCAGAACGAACCGCCGATGGTGTAGATCATGCCCGCGGCCATGTTCACCGAGCAGAAGCCACCGTGCGCCGCGTAGTTGGGCGTGCCGTACTGGCGCGCGAACAAACCGGTGAGCGCCTGCATCTGGTCGCGCCCGGTGAACAGCGCGAACTTCTTCGGGTCGGTCGCGCGTATCTTGCCCAGGCGCTCGGCGAGGATGGAGAAAGTCTCTTCCCAACTGATCTCCTCGAACTCGCCGGCGCCACGTTCTGAACCTTGCTTGCGGCGCAGCGGCTTGGTCAGGCGCGCGGGCGAATATTGTTTCATGATGCCGGACGAACCCTTGGCGCAGATCACGCCGTTGTTCAGCGGATGCTCGGGGTTACCGTCGATGTAGCGCACCTCACCGTTGCGCAAGTGGACGCGGATGCCGCAGCGGCAGGCGCACATGTAGCAGGTGGTGTTGCGAACTTCGGTCGTCGCATCCGCAACGGGCGGAGCGAGGGGGTCGTGCAATGGGGTCGATGACATAGGCTGGTGGTTTATATAGTTATCGAGGTGCGGCAGCCCTACAAAATTACTCAGACTTTCCAGGGGCGCAAGTATGCGTATCGCGCGCCAGCACTGCCATAGCCGTGATGAGTGATTTAAGCATAACCCGTAAGGGGGGTGCGACCCTCAACCCATGAGGGGTATCGCAGATGCAACAGCGATGCTCTAGTGTGCCAGCCTGGCATTCCATAAGTACTTGACTAAATTAGGGAGGAAAGCATGGCGTTAGTGAACCCGCATGGCGGGAGTGAGCTTAAACCGTTGTTGCTTGAGGGGTCTGCCCTCAAGTCCGAACTTGAAAAAGCAAAGAAGCTGCTGCAGGTCAAAGTCAGTTCGCGCGAGAAGGGCGACATCATCATGCTGGGCATCGGCGGCTTCACCCCGCTGGACGGCTTCATGACGCATGCCGACTGGCAAGGGGTGTGCGATGGCATGAAGATGGCCAACGGCCTGTTCTGGCCCATCCCCATCACGCTGTCGGTCAGCCAGGCGGTCGCCGACTCGATCCAGACCGGCCAGGAGATTGCGCTGACCGATGCCGAAAACGGCGAAGCGCTGGCCACCATGTCGATCTCCGAGAAGTACGTCATCGACAAGGCCCATGAATGCATGCAGGTATTCAAGACCGCCGATCCCAAGCATCCCGGCGTCAAGATGGTGATGGAGCAAGGCGAAGTCAACCTGGCCGGTTCCATCAAGGTGCTGTCACAGGGCGGCTTCCCCGAGAAGTACCCCGAACTGTTCAAGACCCCGGCGCAGACGCGCGCGATCTTCAGCCAGATGGGCTGGTCCAAGATCGCCTGCTTCCAGACGCGCAATCCGATGCACCGTTCGCACGAGTATCTGGCCAAGATCGCCATCGAAGTGTGCGACGGCGTGCTGATCCACTCGCTGCTCGGCAACCTCAAGCCCGGCGATATCCCCGCCGAGGTGCGCGCCAAGGCCATCGGCACGCTGACCGAGAAATACTTCGTCAAGAAGACCGTGGTGCAAGCCGGTTATCCGCTCGACATGCGCTACGCCGGCCCGCGCGAAGCGCTGCTGCATGCGGTGTTCCGCCAGAACTACGGCTGCTCGCACCAGATCGTCGGCCGCGACCACGCCGGTGTCGGCAGCTACTACGGCCCGTTCGACGCGCACCACATCTTCGACCAGGTGCCCAAGGGCGCGCTGGAAACCGAAGCGCTGAAGATCGACATCTCGTTTTGGTGTTATAAATGCGGCGGCATGGCCTCGGCCAAGACTTGCCCGCACGACGATGCCGACCGGCTGCAAGTCTCCGGGACGCAGTTGCGCAACTCGCTCTCCAAAGGTGAGAATGTGCCTGCGGAGTTCAGCCGCCCCGAGGTGTTGGAGATTTTGCGTGCCTATTACGCGAGTTTGCAGGAAGGTGAAAAGTAATGGCGGTAGGTTCGTCGAGTGTCGGAAGTGACTTTTCCCATGCCCGACGGCCAACCGGTTTCAGGATGGTCATTCGTCAGCAATTATTGAGGAGAAATTAATGTTCACGAGCAATCCCTTTGCCGATCTCTCGGCAACGATTCCAACCGCTTACATGCAGGGCTACATCATTCTGATGGCTCTGTTGGTCATGGGCGGGACGATACTCGACATGCTGCACAAGAAGAGCGCGAAGTACTTCTTCGAGAATGCGAAGAAGGCGCAGAAGAGCGCCAAACGCGAAGTGAGCGGCGGTGAAAAGGTGGCGATGGCCGCATCCGTGCTGGTCAAGGAAGTGCTGACCTCCGGCGAATTCGACAATCCGCGCCGCCGGCTCTCCCATCTGTTGACCATGTGGGGCACCATCATCTTCATCGTGACCACCGCGATCATGGTGTTCTCGCCGGAATCCACCTCCACCCTGCTGCCGCAACTGTGGCACTTCGGCGCGATCATGCTGGCCGTGGGCGGCTACTGGTTCTGGTTCGCCATCCGCGTCGATGTTGCTGCGGAAGGCCTTTCCAGCTTCCGGCTCGAGCGTGCCGACCTGTTCATCCTGTCCCTGCTGGCCACCGCGACCTTCGCATTGGCCTGGTCGTTCACCGGCGGCGGCGTGGGCGTGCTCTTCGTCCTGTTCATCCTGTCCAGCACCGTGCTGTTCGGCGGTGTGTACTGGTCCAAGTTCGCGCACATGTTCTTCAAGCCGGCTGCGGCCTTCCAGAAGCGCGTCATCATGGCCGACGGTGGCCGCGAGAACCTGCCGCCCGACTACGACCTGACCGATCCGGCAGTGCACGCCAAGTTCCCGGATGTGCCGCAGTACATGGGCAAGAACCCGCCCAACATGGGTCTGTGCATCAAGGCTGAACGAGCCAACCATTACTAATGCTGTCCTTACCAATTTTCGATAAGAAATAGAGGAGTATCGTATGCCAACCTTTGTATATATGACGCGTTGTGACGGTTGCGGAGAATGCGTTGACATCTGCCCGTCCGACATCATGCACATCGACAAGAAGCTGCGTCGCGCTTACAACATCGAGCCCAGTATGTGCTGGGAGTGCTATTCCTGCGTGAAGGCCTGCCCGCACCAAGCGATCGATGTGCGCGGTTATGCCGACTTCGCCCCGCTCGGACACAGTGTCCGCGTGATCCGCGACGAAGAGAAAGGCACGATTGCCTGGCGCATCAAGTTCCGCAACGGCAAGAAAGACATGGAGCTGCTGGCGCCGATCACTACCAAGCCCTGGGGCTCGGCGACACCGGACCTCGCAAAGGTGCCTGCCCCCAGCAAGGAAATGCGCGACAGCCAGTTGCTGTTCAATGAGCCAAAATACATTCGCATGGATGACGGTGGATTGCACACCCTGCAATCCAATGGTCTGGAAATCAAAGAGGGAGTGCAATACTGATGAGCTACTCGACAATTATCGAAGACAATATCGACATTCTGGTTGTCGGTGCGGGCCTGGGCGGTACCGGCGCTGCATTCGAGGCAAGATATTGGGGGCAGGACAAGAAGATCGTGATCGCCGAGAAGGCGAACATCATGCGTTCCGGCGCTGTGGCGCAGGGCCTGTATGCGATCAACTGCTACATGGGTACCCGCTTCGGCGAGAACAACCCGGAAGATCACGTGCGCTATGCGCGTATCGACCTGATGGGCATGGTGCGCGAAGACCTGCTGTTCGACATGGCCCGCCACGTCGACTCCGCGGTGCATAACTTCGAGGAATGGGGCCTGCCCATCATGCGCAACGAGAAGAAGGGTTCCTTCCTGCGCGAAGGCCGCTGGCAGATCATGATCCACGGCGAATCCTACAAGCCTATCGTTGCCGAAGCCGCCAAGAAGTCCGCTGACAAGGTGTTCAACCGCATCTGCGTGACCCACCTGCTGATGGACGAGTCCAAGGAGAACCGCGTTGCGGGTGCCGTGGGCTTCAATGTCCGCACGGGCAACTACCACGTGTTCAAGTCCAAGACCGTGATCTGCGGCGCCGGTGGCGCTTCCAACATCTTCAAGCCGCGTTCCGTTGGCGAAGGTGCGGGCCGCGTCTGGTACGCTCCCTGGTCTTCCGGTTCCGCCTATGGTCTGATGATCGAAGCCGGTGCCAAGATGACCCAGATGGAAAACCGCATCGTGCTGGCCCGCTTCAAGGACGGTTACGGCCCGGTCGGTGCCTACTTCCTGCACCTCAAGACCTACACCCAGAATGGCTACGGTGAAGAGTACGAGTCCAAGTGGTTCCCCGACCTGCAGAAGATGGTGGGCAAGGAATACCTGGACCCGGAAGTTTCGCACCGCACGCACCGTCCGATCCCGACCTGCCTGCGCAACCACGCGATCATCAACGAGGTGAACGCCGGTCGCGGCCCGATCCACATGGTGACCATGGAAGCGTTCCAGGATCCGCACCTCGAAGAGATCGGCTGGCACAACTTCCTGGGCATGACCGTCGGTCAGGCCGTGCTGTGGGCCGCCACCGACGTGGATCCCAAGTACGAGAACCCCGAGCTGACCACCTCCGAGCCGTATGTGATGGGCTCGCACGCCACCGGTTGCGGCGCATGGTGTTCCGGTCCGGAAGACATCTCTCCGAAGGAATACTTCTGGGGCTATAACCGCATGACCACCATCGAAGGCCTGTTCGGCGCCGGTGATGCCGTCGGCGGCACACCGCACGCCTTCTCGTCCGGCTCCTTCACCGAAGGTCGTCTGGCTGCCAAAGCCGCGTGCAAGTACATCGACGATGGCAAGGCCGAAGGCATCCGCGTCTCCGACGCGCAGATCGCCCGTCGCCGCGAGCAGGTCTACAAGCCTCTGGAAACCTACCGCGTGTTCAGCAATGAAGTGGTTGCCGGTACCGTCAACCCCAACTTCATCAACCCGCGTCAGGGCCTGGATCGTCTGCAGAAGATGATGGACGAGTACTGCGGCGGTTTCGGCGTCAACTACATGACCAACGACAAGCTGCTCAACATCGGTCTGAAGAAGATGTCCATCCTGGGTGAAGACCTGGAAAAAGTTGCAGCTTCCGACATCCATGAACTGCTGCGCGCATGGGAACTGAAGCATCGTTTCCTGACTTCCGAAAGCGTGTTCCACCATACGCTGTTCCGCAAGGAAACGCGTTGGCCGGGTTACTACTACCGCGGCGACGTGATGAAGCTGGACGAC
>JBQGEN010000052.1:0-2931 GCA_052039615.1 Sideroxyarcus sp.
CGGAACCAGCGGCGCGCCTTGCCCGCCTGCGGCGATGTCGCGGCTGCGGAAATCGCCAACCACATGGATGCCGGTCAGCTCCGCCAACAGCGCCGCATTGTTGAGCTGTATGGTGTAGCCGTGCTCGGGGCGGTGGCGCACGGTTTGCCCGTGGCAGCCGATGGCCTGCACATGTCCGGAAAAGTCCGCATTTTTCAGCAGCGCCTGCGTGGCTTCGGCATATTCGTGCGCCAGAAGGTTGGCGATGAGCTGCGCCTGGTGCAACTCGTCATGGGCGGGATGGTGCAGGGCGAGTAGCGCCTCTTTCAGCTGCTGCGGGTAGGGCTGGAAGTAGCTTGCCACGAGCTGCGGAGCGGCTTGCGCCAGATCGACCAGCACGGCATCGATCCCGTCCAGGCTGGTGCCGGACATGATGCCGATGTAGAGATCGGCAGGCGCGCTCACTTGATGAGCATGGCGGGAATGCCATCCTTGAATACGAAATCTGCCATGCTCATTTCCCCTCTATCAATCCTCTCCCGCAAAGCGGGGAAGGAGGCAAGCGAATCGCCATCCGAATTTCAGATCAATCGAGTTTGGCGATATGGGTATTGCGGAAGGTGTCCAGCTGCGCGAACAGATCGCCGGTCTTTTCGACGAAAGCGTCCTTTTGCGCATCGCAGACCGGCTTGCCGTCCGGCAGCGCCACCTTCAGTGGGTCGCGTTGGATACCGCTCTGCTTGAATTCGTAATGCAGATGCGGGCCGGTGGCCATGCCGGTCATGCCGACATAGCCGATGATCTGGCCTTGTCCCACATGCTGGCCCTTGCGCAGGCCGCTCGCGAAGCGCGACAAGTGCCCGTATACAGTGCTGTAGCGCCCCTGGTGATTGATCGTCACCACGTTGCCGTAACCGCCCTGTTTGCCAACAAAAGAGACAGTGCCGTCGCTGGTGACCTTGACCTTGGTGCCGATGGGGGCCGCGTAATCAACGCCCTTGTGCGCGCGCCACTTGTTCAACACCGGATGGAAGCGCGCCCTGCTGAAACCGGAACTGACGCGCGAGAACTCGATGGGCGAGCGCAGGAACGCCTTGCGCATGCTCTTGCCTTCGGGATTGTAGTAGTCGCCGGTGTACTCGGTGGTCTGGAAATAGGCGGCGCGGTAGGTCTGGCCGCGGTTGACGAACTCGGCAGAGAGGATGCGTCCGGTGCGCGCGGGCTCGCCGTTGATGTAAGTCATCTCGTAGATCACCGTGAACTTGTCGCCTTTACGCAGATCGCGGTGGAAGTCGATATCGCCGCCGAATATGTCGGCCAGCTGGTTCGCCGCCGGGTCGGGCAGGCCCGCTTCGTCGGTTGCCGCGAACAGATTGCTCTTGATCTCGCCGGTGCGGACCTGCACACGTTGCTCGGTCAGCGCGGGCAGGATGCGGGTATTGAAACCATTTCCGCTCTTTTCGATGACCACCTGGCTGGCGTCGTTGCCCAGATATCTCAAAGCCAGTAGTGCACCGCTGGCATCCGTCTCGGCCTGGACTTCCTTGCCCACGGCGAGGCGGCGCAGCCCTTCGGAGGCCCGGTTCTTGCGCAGATACTCGCTGGCAGCGGCATCTTCCACATTCAGGCGGCGCAGTAGTTCGGCGATGGTGTCGCCGCGCTGGATGCGCTCATTGCGCCAGAAAGTCGCTGCGTTGCCGGCGACGGGCGCGGTGGCGGGCAGGGCGATCTCCTCGATCATGGTCTGTTGCGCGAGCGAGACGGCATCCGTCTGCGGCATGATTCCAAAAGCCGTAACTACTCCCAGCAAAGGCAGGGTGGACAGGGTCACGAACCAGCGCAGCTTCATTTTGTGCGCGTGTGACAAGGTATTTTGCGGTAACATTCACGGCTCCCAAAGCGGCAGTACTTGTGGATGTCCGTGAAACTTTAACCGGCAAACACAAAGACTTACTGAATTACTAGGGCGCCACTCTAACAGAAAGCGGCGACCCTTCAAAATCCGCTCAGGTATAAGGCAAGAATCGACAAGCGGTCTCCCTACATGAGTCAACAAGAAATCCTCAATCAAATCAAACGCGGCAGCGACGAGTTGCTGCTTGAATCCGAACTGATCAAGAAGCTGGAGCTGGGCCGACCTCTCCGCATCAAGGCGGGCTTCGACCCTACCGCGCCCGACCTGCACCTCGGCCATACGGTTCTGCTCAACAAGATGCGCCAGTTGCAGGACCTGGGGCACCACGCCCTGTTCCTGATCGGTGACTTCACCGGCATGATCGGCGACCCCACGGGCAAGAACGCCACCCGTCCGCCTCTGTCGCGTGAGCAGGTGCTCGCCAATGCTGAGAGCTATAAAGACCAGGTGTTCAAGGTGCTCGATCCGGCCAGGACCGAAGTCGTGTTCAACTCCGCCTGGATGGACAAATTCAGCGCGGTCGACCTAATCAAGCTGGCGGCCACCCACACCGTGGCGCAGATGCTGGAGCGCGACGATTTCGGCAAACGCTACCGGGCCAGCCAGCCCATCGCCATCCACGAATTCATCTATCCGCTGGTGCAGGGCTACGATTCCGTCGCGCTCAAGGCCGACCTTGAGCTGGGCGGCACCGACCAGAAATTCAACCTGCTGATGGGACGCGAATTGCAGCGCCACTACGGGCAGCCGGCCCAGTGCATACTGACCATGCCGCTGCTGGAGGGGCTGGATGGCGTCAACAAGATGTCCAAGTCGCTGGGCAACTACGTCGGCATTACCGATACGCCAACCGACATGTTCGGCAAACTCATGTCTGTCTCCGACGAACTGATGTGGCGTTACCTCGAACTGCTCTCCTTTGAAAGCCTGGCGACCATCGCCAAGTGGAAAGAAGAAGTGGAGGGCGGGCGCAACCCGCGCGATATCAAGGTGTTACTGGCGCAGGAGATGGTCACCCGTTTCCATTCCAGGCAGGC
>JBQGEN010000053.1:0-2619 GCA_052039615.1 Sideroxyarcus sp.
ACCGCGTGGGTCAGGATGAAACCGTCCATGCACACCATCACCGGCAGCGACAGTTCCTCGCCCAGACGGAAGGCCTGGATGTGCAGGTCGAGCGCTTCCTGGTTGTTCTCTGCAAACAGCTGCATCCAGCCGGAGTCGCGCTGCGACATGGCATCGGTATGGTCATTCCAGATGTTGATCGGCGCACCGATGGCGCGGTTGGCGACGGTCATCACAATCGGTAGCCCGAGGCCGGATGCGTTGTACACGGCCTCGGCCATGAACAGCAGTCCCTGCGACGCGGTCGCGGTATAGGAGCGCGCGCCCGTGGCGGAGGCGCCGATGGCCACCGACATCGCGGCGAACTCCGATTCGACATTGATGAACTCGCACGGCGCCAGTTCGCCCGCTTTCACCATCTTGCCCAGCCCCTCGACGATGTGGGTCTGCGGCGAGATGGGGTAGGCGCAGATTACTTCGGGGCGGCACAGCGCCACTGCCTGGGCCACGGCTTGGGAACCTTCGATCTGCTTAAGCATGCGCACCTCCGTTCACGGCTTCCGCCATCCTGTCCTTGACGATCTGGTAGGCCTCGCTGGCTGCCGCGATATTGGCTTCCGCCACCTTGCCCGAGAAGCGGTCGTTGATTGCCATGACGACCGACTCCAGCCGGATGACGCCGGAGATCGCGGCAAAGCCGCCGAGCAGGGGGACGTTGGGCATGGGACGCCCCAGATGCTTGATGCTGAGTTCAGTGGCGGGCACGACGCACAGGCGATCCTGGCGGCAATCCCTGACGTACTCGGCCAGGCCTAGCGCCTCGAAACTCTTGCCAGTGTTGATGAGGATATAGCCGTCGCGCTTGAACCCGGCGAACACGTCCACCTGGTGCAGCAGGGTCGAGTCCTGAATGATCAGGGCATCCGGTTCCATGACCGGTTCGCGCAGGCGGATGGGCTTGTCGTCGATGCGGCAGAACGCCATGACGGGCGCGCCCATGCGCTCGGAACCGAAACTGGGAAAGGCCTGGGCATGGCGCTTTTCGTCGAAGGCGGCCACGGAGAGGAGTTCGGCGGAGGTGACCACGCCTTGCCCGCCACGACCATGTATGCGTATCTGGAACATGCGCGCTCCCTGTGTGATTGCGGTGACGAAGCTTACTACCGTGTAGCCGGAATGTCAGCCGGTTGTGCATTCGCTGGTGCGGGCCGCGCGCAGGGGGATGCCGGTCGTTCTGCCGCGACCGCAGGCGTGCCCGGTGCGGCGGCCGCTCCCTTGCGGGAGGTTGACCGAATTGCTTGGTTGATTATCAGAATATCATTATATTATGATGCCGTGATTGTCCGGCGGACGGACCCGGTTGCCGCCGGCCTCGGCGCAGGTTTTGAGCTTTTGGAACTTAAGGAGAAGAAATGTCGCGAGTCGTAATCCTGGGCGCGGGTATATCCGGCCATACCGCTGCCAGGTATCTCAACAAATGGATCGGGAAACAGCACGAGATCGTCGTGGTGTCGCCCAACGCAAAATGGAACTGGATCCCGTCCAATATCTGGGTGGGCGTGGGCCAGATGACCGAGGAAGACGTCACCTTCGATCTCGCCCAGCTATACAGCAAGACCAACGTGGATTACCGCCAGGCCAAGGCGCTGTCGATCCACCCGGAAGGCGATGCGGAAAGCGCGAAGCCGTTCGTGACCGTGGAGTACACCAAGGCGGACAAGGCCGGCGTGCTTGAGAACATCACTTACGATTTCCTGATCAACGCCACCGGACCAAAGCTCAACTTCGGCGCCACCGAGGGACTGGGGCCGGAGCATGGCCACACCGTTTCCGTGTGTTCGGCCAAGCACGCGATCGAGGCCAACCAGAAGCTGCAGGTCAGCATCGACGCCATGCGCAGGGGCGAGCGCCAGACCATCGTCATCGGCACCGGCCACGGCATGTGCACCTGCCAGGGCGCGGCGTTCGAGTACATCTACAACGTGGACCACGCCTTGCGCGAGGCCGGTGTGCGCGACAAGGCGCGCATCGTCTGGCTCAGCAACGAATACGAACTCGGCGATTTCGGCATGGGCGGCGTGCACATCGAACGCGGCGGCTACATCACCAATGGCAAGACTTTTGCCGAATCGCTGATGGTGGAGCGCGGCATCGAATGGATCACCCGCGCCCACGTGAAGAAAGTCGAAGCCGGGAAGATTCACTATGAGACCCTGGATGGCAGTTTCCACGAACTGGAATTCGACTTCTCCATGCTGATTCCGCCGTTTGCGGGCGTCGGCCTGAAAGCGTTCGACAAGGCCGGTGCCGACATCACCAGCCAGGTGTTCGCGCCCAACGGCTTCATGAAGGTCGATGCCGATTACACGCAGCGTCCGTACATGGAATGGAGCGCCAAAGATTGGCCCAAGACGTACCAGACGCCGGCTTACCGCAACATCTTCGCCGTCGGCATCGCGTTCGCGCCGCCCCACATGATCAGCAAACCGATGCAGAGCGCCAACGGCACGCCGATCAATCCCACGGCCCCGCGGACCGGCATGCCCTCCGCCGCGATGGCCAAGGCCGTCGCCATGAGCATCTGCGACATGTTGAAGGGTGCAGAGAAACCGACCCACACGGCCTCCATGGCCGAAATGG
>JBQGEN010000054.1:0-9802 GCA_052039615.1 Sideroxyarcus sp.
AAGCTGCCGCCGGAGATGCGGCTTGTGAGCGTTCAGGTGCGCGTGTTCGATAAGGACAAGCCGGAACCCAGGATCAAGCAGACGGTCGGCCTTTCCGGGGCGATCGCAAAGGAGGAGTGAGTATGTTCAGCAACCGAAACAGCAAGCCGCAGAATCGTATCGACTCCCTGGTCGGCGCGGGGACCAGAATCCAGGGAGATGTGCACTTCAGCGGAGGTCTGCGCGTGGATGGCGAGATCATCGGCAAGGTCGTCGCCGATCCCGATAAGTCGAGCACCCTGGTCTTGAGCGAGCAGGCGCGGGTGGAGGGCGAGATCAACGTCACCCATCTGGTGGTGAACGGGGCGATCGTCGGCCCGGTGCGCGTGGCCGAGTATCTGGAACTCCAGAGCAAAGCCAGGGTCATAGGCGACGTGTATTACAAGACGCTGGAGATCCAGCTGGGTGCGATCGTCGAAGGCAAGCTGATCCACCTGGCTGAAGCGGCGGACAAGATCGTGGCGTTCAAGCTCGGTGCGGCGGAGTCATAATCAAACCATTTTAGGAGGCAACATGAATACAGTGACCGAAATGCAGGATCCGCTGCTGTTTACCGACAGTGCGGCGAACAAGGTGAAACAATTGATCGAAGAGGAAGGCAATGCCGACCTGAAGCTGCGCGTATTCGTCAGCGGCGGTGGCTGTTCCGGCTTCCAGTACGGCTTCACCTTCGACGAAGTGGTCAATGAAGACGACACCGTGATGAGCAAGAACGGCGTGCAACTGCTGATCGATCCGATGAGCTTCCAGTATCTGGTCGGCGCCGAAATCGACTACACGGAAGGTCTGGAAGGTTCGCAGTTCGTCATCAAGAATCCGAACGCTACCACCACTTGCGGGTGCGGTTCCTCGTTCTCGGTATAAGCTGTCTCGAAGTTGTCGAAAAAACGGGGCGCATCGCGCCCCGTTTTGTTTTCAGGCGGGATAGATCGCACCCAACACGCAAGGGTGTTTTGCTCCTGTGACGGCAGGTAGATTGCCGGGTTGCAGGTGTAAAGCCTGCTGTGCCAGCCAGGCGAAGGCGATGGCCTCCATCCAGTCCGCCGCGATGCCCAGGGTTTCGGTCTTCCGGATGCGGCATTCAGGCAGCGCGCGCTGCAGGTGCGACACCAGCGCGGCGTTATGCGCGCCCCCGCCGCACAGGTAGACCTCTTCCGTCCCACTGCAGAAACGCCTGGCGGCGGCGGCGATGCTGTCCCCGGTCAGCGCAAGCAGTGTCGCTTGAACGTCGGCCGGCGCTTCGCTCCCGTCCAGATGTCTATCAAGCCATGCCAGGTTGAACAGGTCGCGTCCGGTGCTCTTGGGCGCTGCGGCCGCGAAAAACGGCTCTGCCAGCAAGCGTTGCAGCAGGTCGGGGATGGTTCTGCCGCTCGCGGCCCAAGCGCCGTCGTGGTCGTAAGGTTTGCCTTGATGGCGGGCGATCCAGGCGTCCAGCAGCAGATTGCCGGGGCCGCTGTCGAATCCGGTCGTGCCCCTGCCTGGCGCGAGGTCGGTCAGGTTGGCGATTCCGCCGACATTGACGATTGCGCGGTGGATCTTCGAATGACGCAGCACGCGATCATGGAATGCCGGGACCAGCGGCGCGCCTTGTCCGCCGGCGGCGATGTCGCGGCTGCGGAAGTCGCTCACCACGTGGATGCCGGTCAGTTCCGCCAACAGCGCCGCATTGTTGAGTTGTATGGTGTAGCCGTACTCGGGGCGGTGGCGCACGGTCTGTCCGTGGCAGCCGATGGCCTGGACGTGTCCGGGCATATCCGCTTTCTTCAGCAATGCCCGTGTCGCGTCGGCGTATTCGCGGGCCAGGCGGTTGGCGATGAGTTGCGCCTGGTGCAACTCGTCACGGGCGGGATAGTGCAGGGCTAGCAATGCTTCTTTCAGCGGCTGCGGGTATGGCTGGAAATGGCTGGCGACGAGCCGCGGCGCGGCGTGTGCGAGATCGACCAAGGCTGCATCCACTCCGTCCAGACTGGTGCCGGACATGATGCCGATGTAGAGGTCGGAAGTTGCGCTCACCGGCCCAGGCTTGCGACATGCGTGTCGCGCAACATGTCCAGTCGTGCGAACAGGTCGCGGGTCGATTCCGCAAAGGCGGGCATTTGCGCATCGCTGACCGGCTTGCCGTCCGGCAGCGCTACCTTCAGCGGGTCGCGCTGGACGCCGTTCTGCTTGAACTCGTAATGCAGATGCGGGCCGCTGGCCAGGCCTGTCATGCCGACATAGCCGACGATCTCGCCCTGTCCCACGCGCTGTCCCTTGCGCAGCCCGCTCGCGAAACGCGATAGATGTCCGTACACCGTGGTGTAGCGGCCCTGGTGGTCGACCATCACGACGTTGCCATAACCGCCCTGCTTGCCGACGAAGGAAACGACGCCATCGCTGGTGACCTTGACCTTGGTGCCGATGGGTGCGGCGTAATCCACGCCCTTGTGCGCACGCCACTTGTTCAGCACCGGATGGAAGCGGGCCTTGCTGAAGCCGGAGCTGACGCGCGAAAACTCGATGGGCGAGCGCAAGAAGGCCTTGCGCATGCTTTTTCCGTCCGGCGAGTAGTAGTCGCCGGTGTATTCGGTGGTCTGGTAGTAAGCCGCACGGTAAGCCTGTCCGCGGTTGATGAACTCGGCGGAGAGGATGCGTCCGGAGCGCGCGGCCTCGCCGTTGATGTAAGTCATCTCGTAGATCACCGTGAACTTGTCGCTTTTTCGCAGGTTACGGTGGAAGTCGATATCGCCGCCGAAGATGTCCGCCAACTGATTTGCGACCGAGTCGGGCAGGCCGGCCTCGTCGGTCGCGGCGTATAGGCTGGTGCTGATCTCTCCGGTGCGGATTTGCACGCGTTGTTCGGTCACTGCGGGCAAGACACGCGTGGCGAAGCCGTTGCCGCTCTTCTCGATCACCACCTGGGTGGAATCGCGCCCGAGATAGCGCAATGCCAGCAACGCGCCGCTGTCGTCCGTCTCGGCCTGGACTTCCTTGCCCGCGGGCAGCCGCTGCAGGCCTTCTGCGGACTTGTCCCGGCGCAGGTAGTCGCTGGCGGCCGGATCGTCGACATTCAGCCGGCGCAGCAGTTCGGCGATGGTGTCGCCGCGCTGGATGCGCTCGCTGCGCCAGAAAGTCGTGGCGTTACCAGCGACGGGCGCCGATGCGGGCAGGGCGACATCCTCGACCAGGGTCTGTTGCGCGCGCGATAATTCATCCGTGTGCGGCATGATGCCAAAAGCAGTGACCACGCCCAGCAGGGGCAGGGTGGACAGGGTCACGAACCAGCGCAGCTTCATTTTGTGCGCGTGTGACAAGGTGTTTTGCGGTAACATTCACGGCTCCCAAAGCGGCAGTACTTGTGTGGATGTCCGTGAATCTTTCAGCGGCAAACACAAAGACTTAACTGAATTTTGTGGCGCCACTTTAACAGAAAGCGGCGCCCCTTCAAAATCCGCCCGGGCATGAAGCCAGAAACCGACAAGCGGTATTTCGACATGAGTCAACAAGAAATCCTCAAGCAAATCAAACGCGGCAGCGACGAACTGCTGATCGAATCCGAACTGGTCAAGAAGCTGGAACAGGGTCGGCCATTGCGCGTGAAGGCCGGCTTCGATCCCACCGCGCCCGACCTGCACCTCGGTCATACGGTCCTGCTCAACAAGATGCGCCAATTGCAGGACCTGGGGCACCACGCCCTGTTCCTGATCGGCGACTTTACCGGCATGATCGGTGACCCCACCGGCAAGAACGCCACTCGGCCGCCGCTGTCGCGCGAGCAGGTGCTCGCGAATGCAGAGAGCTACAAGGACCAAGTGTTCAAGGTGCTCGACCCAGCCAGGACCGAGGTCGTGTTCAACTCCGTCTGGATGGACAAGTTCAGCGCCGTGGATCTCATCAAGCTGGCCGCCACCCACACCGTGGCGCAGATGCTGGAGCGCGACGATTTCGGCAAACGCTACAGGGCCGGCCAGCCCATCGCCATCCACGAATTCATCTACCCGCTGGTGCAGGGCTACGACTCCGTCGCGCTCAAGGCCGATATCGAACTGGGCGGCACCGACCAGAAATTCAATCTGCTGATGGGGCGCGAGTTGCAGCGCCACTACGGGCAGCCGGCGCAGTGCATACTTACCATGCCGCTGCTGGAAGGGCTGGACGGCGTTAACAAGATGTCCAAGTCGCTGGGCAACTACGTCGGCATCACCGATACACCGACCGATATGTTCGGCAAACTCATGTCCGTCTCCGACGAGCTGATGTGGCGCTACCTCGAACTGCTCTCCTTCGAAAGCCTGGCGACCATCGCCAAGTGGAAAGAAGAAGTGGAGGGCGGGCGCAACCCGCGCGACATCAAGGTAATGCTGGCGCAGGAGATGGTCGGCCGCTTCCACTCCAGACAGGCAGCCGTGGATGCACTGGCCGAGTTCGAGGCACGCTTCCAGAAAGGCGTGCTGCCGGACGACATGCCCGAAATTAGCGTCGCCAGTACCGGCGGGCACATCGGCATCGCCGCGCTGCTGAAGCAGGCGAATCTCGTCGCCAGCACCTCGGAAGCGATGCGCATGATCGAGCAGGGCGGTGTCAAACTCGACGGCGAAAAGGTCGGCGACAAGGCGCTGCAACTCAAGGCGGGTGCGGTGGTCGTTGCCCAGGTCGGCAAACGCAAGTTCGGGCGCGTCACCGTCAATTGATATGACGGACAGCTTGGCTGTCCGTCATGAAGTTACAGGGGGTGAAAAAAACGTAGCGAGGATGGTCAGGTGCAAGGCGCACGGCGCGCAGAAACCGGAATGTACTTTTTGTACATGAGGATTTCGAGCACCGCGCAACGCAGCAGGTGACCACCGCAGTAGTTTTTAGCCCTCGTCGCCGTAGTTCTCGTACTCCCGCGGCAAAAGATGTGCAATGCCCTTGTGGCAATCGATGCAGGTCTTGCCTTCTTCTTTCGCCTGCATGTGCTTGTTGTAGACCGGCAGCTTGTCCACCTGTCTGCGCATCGCGTCGAAAGTATGGCAGTTGCGGCACTCGCGCGAATCCGACGCCTTCATGCGCGCCCACTCGCGCGTTGCCATCGCCATGCGGTGTTGCTCGAACTTCTCCGGCGTGTCGACCGTTCCCAACACCTTGCCTACCAGTTCGCGGCTGGCCTCGATCTTGCGCAGCAGTTTGTAACCCCAGCTCTTGGGCACATGGCAATCGGAGCAGATGGCGCGCACGCCGACTCGGTTCGAGTAATGCAGGGTCTTCTTGTATTCGGGATAGACGTTGTCGCGCATCTCGTGGCAGGAGATGCAGAACTCCAGGTCGTTGGTCGCTTCCATGAAGGTGTTGAAGCCGCCCCAGATGATGACGCCGGTCATGATGCTGACGAAACTGATCAGCAGCACCGGGATTCTGGCGCTCGGATGGCAAAGAAAATCGCACGTGCGATACAGCATGTTCTTGAAGCTGGGCATAAATCACTCCGCAAAAATAATCGAATTGCTTTGTAATTGTTATGTTCTATGTAGTTGCTTCCGACCGCTTTCCTCCGCGCGGCATGATAGCCGATGCCCAAGTATCGCATCTCCCCACTTTCGGGGGGGTATTGCGCACTCTTTGGTGCTAGCCATAGGCATTCAGGGCGGAAAATATCGGTTGTATAATAAACCGTTGTTTTGTAGAATCGCGCCCTCGAATTTTTGGTAGAAGGTAGTTTGTCCATGACAACCGTACGTGTTAAAGAGAATGAGCCGTTCGAAGTGGCGATGCGCCGCTTCAAGCGTTCCGTGGAAAAGACCGGTCTGCTGACCGAACTGCGCGCCCGCGAGTTTTACGAAAAACCCACCGCAGAGCGCAAGCGCAAGCTGGCCGCTGCCGTGAAGCGCCACTACAAGCGCCTGCGCAGCCAGACTCTTCCGCCCAAGCTGTACTGATCCATTCATAAGCGACGCCGCAATCCCGTGTGGGTTGCGGCGTCGGCTATTGCTATGAGTCTCAAGCAGCAGATCAACGAAGACATGAAGTCCGCGATGCGCGCCAAGGAAACGGCGCGTCTCGGGGCGATTCGTCTTTTGCTCGCCGCGATGAAGCAGCGCGAGGTGGACGCGCGCATCGAGCTCACCGACGCTGATGTCGTCGCCATCATCGAAAAGATGCTGAAGCAGCGCCGCGACTCCATCAGCCAGTACAAGGCGGCCAACCGCCAGGACCTGGTCGATGTCGAAGAATTCGAAGTAACCGTGCTGCAGGCCTATATGCCGCAGCAGCTCAGCGATGCCGAGATCGCCTCCGCCATTGCCGAGGCCATCGCCGCAACGGGCGCCGCCGGTCCGCAGGACATGGGCAAGGTGATGGGCGTGGTCAAGCCCAAGCTGGCCGGACGTGCCGACATGGGCAAAGTGTCCGCTCTCATAAAAGCACAGCTCACAAAATAGAAAAACATCCGTTCGTGGTGAGCCCTTCGATGGACTCAGGACAGGCTTGTCGAACCATGAACGTCAAAGGTGATTTTCAAAGTGATGGCAAACCTGTCCTTCGACAGGCTCAGGGCGAACGGCAGGTAAAAGTATTCTTTCCTGTATCAACACAAGGCGCGAGGGCGGAGTGATTCCAAAAAGTTTCATTCAGGATCTGCTCAATCGCCTTGACATCGTTGATGTCATCGAGCGCTACGTCCCTCTCAAGAAGGCCGGCGCCAACTACGTCGCCTGCTGCCCCTTCCACAACGAGAGATCCCCGTCGTTCACCGTCAGTCAGAGCAAGCAGTTCTATCACTGCTTCGGCTGCGGCGCGCACGGTACGGCCATCGGCTTCATCATGGAACATACCGGCATGGGCTTCGTCGAGGCGGTGGAAGACTTGGCCAAGAGCATCGGCGTCGAAGTCCCGCGCGAAGCCTCGCACCAGCCGCAGCACAAGGTCGCGCCCGATTTCTACGACCTGATGCAGACCGCCACGCGCTACTATCGCGAGCAGCTGAAGAAAACGCCGCGCGCCATCGACTACCTCAAGGGCCGCGGCCTCTCCGGCGAAGTCGCCGCGCGCTTCGGCATAGGCTATGCGCCGGACGACTGGCAGAACCTGAAGGCGGCTGTGCCCAATTATCAGGATGCCTCGCTGGTCGAGACCGGGCTGGTGATCGCGGGCGAAGAGGGCAAGCGTTACGACCGCTTCCGCGACCGCATCATGTTCCCCATCGTCAACGTGCGCGGGCAGGTCATCGGATTCGGCGGGCGAGTGCTGGATAAGGGCGAACCCAAATACCTCAATTCGCCCGAGACCACGCTGTTCGAGAAAGGCCACGAGCTGTACGGCCTGTTCCAGGCGCAAAAGGCCATCCGCGCCCTGCAGCGTGTGCTCGTGGTCGAAGGCTACATGGATGTGGTGGCACTGGCGCAGCACGGCGTGGAATATGCCGTCGCCACGCTGGGCACCGCCACCACGCCATACCACGTGCAGAAACTGCTGCGCCTGTGCGACCAGATCGTGTTCTGCTTCGACGGCGACAAGCCGGGGCAAAAGGCCGCGTGGCGTGCGCTGGAGAACGCGCTGCCGCATCTGCAGGACGGCAAGCGCTTGGGCTTTTTGTTCCTGCCCGAAGAGCACGACCCCGACACCTACATCCGCGAATTCGGCCATGAGGCCTTCGAGCATGAGCTGGAAAACTCCCTGCCGCTGTCCGGCTACCTGCTGCGCCAGCTGACCGCCGAGGTCGATCTCCGCACCCAGGAAGGGCGCAGCAGCCTGCTCAAGAATGCGCAGCCGCTGCTCACCGCCATCAGTGCGCCCACTACCGCATTGCTGCTGCGCAAGGAAGTGGCCGCGCTGGCCGGAGTCACCCAGGCGGAACTCGAAGCGCTCTGGTCCGTCAAACCGGTCGCTGCGCCACCCCGGCCCGCACCGCAAAAGGCCAGACGCGCCACGCCCTCCGGCTTGCGCACTTTGCTGCGCTGCTTGGTGATGAAGCCGGAACTGGCGCGCGAGCTGCCGGCAGATTGGCGGGCTGACGGGGCGGAAGGTGCGGCCATCGCCGCCTTGGCTGACTGGCTGCGGGAGGGTGATGCCGGAGGCATCGGGTACCCACCGGCACCCTCCTTGCGGGGGCGCCACGAATCGACGGACGTGACCAGCACTGCGGCGATGATCCAGCATTTTCAGGGCACGGCGTACGAAGCGGCATTCGCCGCCGCGCAGGGGGAAGTCATGCAGTGGGGCGAAGAGTTCGATGTCGACGGTGAATTCGCCGGTGCGTTGAACAGGCTGCACGAGGAAATGCGCCGCGCCGAGCTGGAACAACTGCACGCCAGGATGCATGGGCGGGACATGAAAGTCCTGAGCGAACAGGAGCGGGCACGGTACTTGCAACTGCTGCAAAGAGGGTAAACGTAGCTAACCTTCGGAAAACTGATAGAAATCTGCTATAATCCGCGCCCTTTTGGTGGCGCAGCTACCAACCATTCAATCTACTTACTGGGAACCGACGAGCATGGCGACTCAGCAAAAAAAGAAATCCAACGGCACGGCCAAAGCGACTGCAGCCAGCCTTAAACAGGCGGCGAGCGCCAAACAGACAGAATTGACGACCGGCGAGGCCGTCGATCAGAACCAGGACATCGAGGCCCGCCGCACGCGCCTGAAGGCGCTGATCATGCTGGGCAAGGAACGCGGCTACCTGACCTACGCCGAGATCAACGACCACCTGCCGGAGATGCTCGAAGTCGAGCAGATCGAGGGCGTGGTCAGCATGATCAACGACATGGGCATTACCGTGTGCGACGTCGCACCGGATAGCGAATCACTCATCATGACGGAAGCGGCCCCGCCCGTCACCGATGAAGACGCGGCGGAAGAAGCTGAAGCCGCCATTTCCACCGTGGATTCTGAATTCGGCCGCACCACCGATCCGGTGCGCATGTATATGCGCGAGATGGGTGTGGTCAACCTGCTCACCCGCCAGGACGAGATCGAGATTGCCAAGCGCATCGAGGACGGCCTCAAGCACATGATCCAGGCCATCTCCGCCTGCCCGGCGACCATCGCCGAGATTCTGGTGCTGGCCGACAAGGTCGCGCAGGAAACCATGCGCATCGACGAAGTCATCGACGGCTTCATCGACGTGCAGGACGATGTCGTGGTCAGCGACACCGCCGAAGAGGAAGAAGAGGAAGAAGAGGAAGAAGAGGAAGAAGACGAGGAAGAGTCGGAAGAGGACGGCGAAGCCGTTGCCGCTGCCAACCTGGCCCAGCTTCGGGTGGATGCGCTAGAGCGTTTTGCGGTCATCAGCGACCTCTTCACCAAACTGGGCAAGGCTTACGAAAAATACGGCTATCGCAGCAAGCAATACGACAAGCTGCAACAGCAGATCTCCGACGAGCTGATGCAGTTCCGCTTCTCCGCCAAGCAGGTGGACGCCCTGTGTGACACGATGCGCAAGCTGGTGGAAGAAGTGCGCAACTGCGAGCGCAGCATCCAGGACCTGTGCGTCACCAAGGCGCACATGCCGCGTCCGCACTTCATCAAGGTGTTCCCGCTCAACGAAGGCAACCTGGAGTGGGTCAAGCACGAGATGGCATCCCGCAAGCCCTACAGCGAAACGCTGGCGCGCTACGAGGCCGCCATCGTCGACCAGCAGAAGAAGATGCTGGCGCTGCAGCAGCGCGTGGGCATCCCCATCGTCGACCTGAAAGAGATCAACAAGCAGATGACCAACGGCGAAGCCAAGGCACGCCGCGCCAAGCGCGATATGATCGAGGCCAACCTGCGCCTGGTGATCTCCATCGCCAAGAAATACACCAACCGCGGC
>JBQGEN010000055.1:0-6209 GCA_052039615.1 Sideroxyarcus sp.
TCATCACAACTGAACATTGTTGGTGGTCTGCTATTTTTACCAGCCTTCTTTGGGGTCTTGGCGCTTTTCGGAGTACTGTTAGGAAAGTTGTTTAGCTAGCAGGCGGGCGCAATAACCAACGGGCATTGCGCCGCACATAAACCATCCGGCGCGTCCTCCATTCGGGGACGAGACGCTGCGCTAAACCGCCCTACAAAAGCCGATGCCGACCAAATCAAAATATCGCGGGCGCTTCGCCCCTTCCCCCACCGGCCTCCTCCACTTCGGCTCGCTCGTCGCTGCCGTCGGGAGTTATCTAGACGCGAAGCATCATCACGGCACCTGGCTGGTGCGTATGGAAAACCTCGACATACCGCGCTGCGTGTTCGGCGCGGCGGACGGCATCCTGCGCACGCTGGATGCATTCGGGCTGCACAGCGACGAACCAGCCATCTACCAGAGCCAGCGCGCAGCGGCCTATGAAGAAGCGCTGCGGCAGCTGCAAGCCAGCGGTGCTGTGTATCCCTGCTGCTGCACGCGCAAGGAGATCGCGGATTCGGCACTGCATGGCATCGAGGGATTCGTCTATCCTGGGACTTGTCGCAGCGGCATGGCTCATCAACGCGCAACGCCTGCGTGGCGGGTACGCACCGACCTTGATCCGCCCCCGGTTGAATTCGACGACGGACTGCAAGGCCGTATTTCCCAGAATCTTGAGAAAGAGATCGGTGACTTCGTCGTAAAACGCGCCGACGGCCTGTTCGCTTACCAACTTGCGGTGGTGGTGGACGATGCGTTCCAGCGCATCACGCATATCGTTCGCGGCGCCGACCTGCTCAATTCGACTCCGCGCCAGATACATCTGCAACAACTGCTCGGTTTTCCCGCACCGCACTATATGCATCTTCCTGTCGCAGTGAATGAAGCAGGAGAGAAACTGAGCAAGCAGACGCTGGCGGCGCCGGTGGATATGTCTCAGCCGGTAGCGATGTTATTGCGTGTGCTGGATTTCCTGCGGCAGGAGCCGCCGGATGAACTGACTAAAGGCGATGTGCAAACGGTGCTGGATTGGGCGGTACAGAACTGGCGTGCCGAGAAGCTCATCGGGATACAGACACTCCCGGCACCCATGTAAGAAGCGACTACTTGCTGGCCGCTTCGTTCTTCTTGTTCCTCAAATGCTTGAGGTACTCCAGGATCGCCGGAATGAAGGAGATGACGATAATGACCAGGATCATCAGGGTGAGATTGTCCTTGATGACGGGTATGTTGCCGAAGAAGTAACCCGCCAGCGTCAGGCTGCCGATCCAGGACACGCCGCCCACAATGCTGAACATCACATACTGGCGGTAATCCATGGTGCCGATGCCAGCCACAAAGGGGGCAAAGGTGCGCAGAATGGGCAGGAAGCGCGCGAAGATGACGGTCTTGCCGCCGTGCTTCTCATAGAAGGCGTGGGTCTTTTCCAGATGCTCGTGCTTGATGAAGCGCGGGCTGGCGCGGTTGAGCAGCCTGAGTCCAAGCAAACGGCCTATCCAGTAGTTGGTGTTGTCACCCATGAACGCCGCCAGGATCAGCAGCGGCAGCGCCACCTGCAACTCGAGCGAACCCATGCCGCACAGCGCGCCAATCACGAACAGCAGCGAATCTCCGGGCAGAAAGGGAGCTACGACCAAGCCGGTCTCGGCGAAGATGATGGCGAACAGGATGGCGTAGATCCACAGGCCATATTCCTGCACCAGTGCCAGCAGGTGCGCGTCCAGATGCAGGACGATGTCGATGAATGCGGTCAGGATTTCCATAATGACTTTCCGGAACTCTCCCTCTCCCCAACCCTCTCCCGCAAGCGGGCGAGGGAGTGGGTTCGGAGGTTGTTAAGGTAGTACCTCTTCAGCTTCGGTCTTCTCCGGTTTGATGAAGTCCTCGCGCGACACGCCGAACATCAGCAGCAAGGGGCTGGCGACCAGCACCGAGGAATAGATACTGAACAGGATGCCGATGGTCAGCGCCAGCGCGAAGTAATGCAGCGTCTCGCCGCCCAGGAACAGCATCGAAGACACCATCATCTGTGTACAGCCGTGGGTGATGATGGTGCGCGACATAGTGCGGGTGATGGCGTTGTCGATGATCTCGGTGACTTCGGTCTTGCGCATCTTCTTGAAGTTCTCGCGGATCCGGTCGAACACCACCACCGACTCGTTCACCGAGTAGCCCAGCACCGCCAGCACCGCCGCCAGCACCGACAGCGAGAACTCCCACTGGAAGAAGGCGAAGAAGCCGAGGATGATGACCACGTCGTGCAGGTTGGCGATGATTGCCGCGAGGCCGAATTTCCACTCGAAGCGCATCCACAAATAGCCGACGATGCCCAAGCTCACCAGCAGCAGCGCCATCGCACCGTTCTCCACCAGGTCCTTGCCGACCTGCGGACCGACGAACTCGACGCGGCGCAATTCCACGCTCGCATCCTGTTGGCGCAGAGTCTCGACCACATGTTCGCTGAGCTTGGCGCCCATGGTGTTCTGCTTCAATGGCACCTGGATCAGCACGTCGTGGCTGCTGCCGAAGTTCTGCACCAGCGCATCCTTCAAGCCGATGCCCGCCAGTTGCTCACGCACCTTGTTGACGTCCGCCGGCTGGGCGTAGTGCACCTCCATCACCGTGCCGCCGGTGAAGTCCACGCCAAAGTTCAAGCCTTTGGTCGCAAGGAAGAACACGGCCAGCAGGAAGGTCACCAGCGAGATGCTGGTGGTCACCTTCCCGTAGCTCATGAACGGGATGTCTTTTTTGATCTTGAAGAATTCCATGTCGTATTCCCTTATGCGTCTCGCTGCGCGAGCGGTCTAACCTATCGCGACCTTGTTCAGGCGCGCCTTGCGACCGTAGATCACGTTGACCAACATGCGCGACACCATCACCGCGCTGAACATCGAAGTCAGGATGCCCAGGCACAGCACCACGGCGAAGCCCTTGACCGGCCCGGAACCGAACATGAACAGGGCGATACCGGCGATCAATGTGGTGATGTTGGAGTCCAGGATGGTGGCGAACGCGTTCTCGTAGCCGGCATGGATCGCTGTTTGCGGCGGCATGCCGTTGCGCAGCTCCTCGCGGATGCGCTCGTTGATCAGCACGTTGGCGTCGATCGCCATGCCCAGCGTCAGTGCGATACCGGCCATGCCGGGCAGGGTCAGCGTGGCCTGCAGCATGGACAGCAGTGCTACCAGCAACAGCAAGTTAGCTCCCAGCGCCAGCACGGACACGGTGCCGAACATCAGGTAGTAGACGATCATGAAGATGGCGATGGCGATGAAGCCGATCTTCGTGGAATCGAAGCCGCGCTTGATGTTGTCCGCGCCCAGGCTGGGGCCGACGGTGCGCTCTTCGACAATTTCCATCGGCGCGGCCAAGGCGCCTGCACGCAGCAGCAGCGCGGTGTCGTTGGCCTCGACCGTGTCCATCTTGCCGCTGATCTGCACGCGCCCGCCGCCGATCTCCTCGCGGATCACCGGTGCGGTGACCACGGTGCCACGGCCCTTCTCGAACAGAATGATGGCCATGCGCTTGCCGACGTTCTCGCGCGTCGCTTCCTTGAACTTGCGCGCGCCGACCGCGTCCAGATTGATGTGCACGGCGGGCTCGTTGTTGCGGCTATCGAAACCGGGTTGCGCGTCGTCGATGCGTTCGCCCGTCAGGATCACGCTCTTCTTCACGAGCAGCGGCGTACCGTCGCTGTCCTTGAATATCTCGGTACCGAACGGTGCGACCGCCCCCAAACCGACCTGGTGCTCATCATCGACCATGCGCACCTCCAGCGTGGCAGTGCGCCCGAGGATCTCCTTGGCGCGCGCCGTGTCCTGCACGCCGGGCAGCTGCACCACAATGCGGTCCGCGCCCTGCTGCTGGATCACCGGCTCGGCCACGCCCAGTTCATTGACGCGGTTGCGCAGGGTCACAAGATTCTGCTGCACTGCAGCTTCCTGGATGCGCAACTGCTCCTGTTGCTTGAGACGGCCGAGCAGCAGAAAATCGCCACCCTCTTCGCGCATGGTGAACTCCAGCCCGCCGAACCGTTGCTTAAGTTCGGCCTCGCCCTTGGCGCGCGCCTCCTCATTGCGGAACTTTACGGAGATGGTGTCGCCCTCGCGATTCACGCCGGCATAGGCAATGTTCGCCTCACGCAACGTGCTGCGGATGTCGCCGGAAGAGGATTCCAGCGCCTTGTCCAGCGCGCCTTTCATGTCCACCTGCATCAGGAAGTGCACGCCGCCGCGCAGGTCCAGGCCCAGATACATCGGCAACGCGCCCATGTCGTTGAGCCACTGCGGCGAACGCGACAGCAGGTTCAGCGCCACCACATAATCCTCGCCCAACTGCGCCTGCAGCACGTCTTTCGCCTTGAGCTGCGCATCGGCATCGGCAAAGCGCGCCTTGATGCTGGTCGCATCCAGCGTCAGCACCTCGGGGGCCAGTTGCGCGTTCTTCAGCACATCGTCAACGCGTGCCAGCAGCGTCGCATCCGCCTTGAGATTGGAACGCAACGGCAACACCTGCACGGCGGGGGATTCGCCATACAGATTGGGCAGGGCATAGACCAGACCCAGCACCAGCACACTCAGGATCAGCAGGTATTTCCACAGCGGGTAGCGGTTCATTGCGGCACCTTAGGCTTACGGCGTTAGATGGGTACTATGGTTCAGATCGACTTGATCGTGCCTTTGGGCAGCACGTTCTGGATCGCGGGCTTCTGCACCTGAACGACAACGTTGTCGGCGATCTCGACCGCAACGTTGTCGTCGCCGACCTTGGTCACCTTGCCGAGGATGCCGCCGATGGTGACGACTTCGTCGCCCTTCTGCAGCGCTTCGATCAGCGCCTTGTGTTCCTTGGCGCGCTTCTGCTGCGGACGCAGGATGAGGAAATAGAACACCGCCAGCAAGGCGATCAGGGGCAGGAACTCCATGAAACCGCCGCCTTGCGGGGCTGCGGCGCCGTTTTCTGCATAGGCATTGCTGATGAACAATTCGCTGATAGAAATCATGACTACTCCTCCTGAAGATTCCGAATTAAAAAATCAAAGGCGCGCATTCTAGCATGGATGACATGACCGTTCCGCCACGCACCGCCCCCTGGACACTCATGCCGGCGAGCCTGCGCGTGCTTGCCGGAACGACTCCTGGAACTCGGCATAACGCCCGGCCTCGATGGCGGCACGGATGTCGCGCATCAGTTCCTGGTAATAGTGCAGGTTGTGGATGGTGTTGAGGCGCGCGCCGAGGATCTCGCCCAGACGATGCAGGTGATGCAGATAGGCGCGGCTGAAATTGCGGCAGGTGTGGCAAGTGCACTGCTCGTCCAGCGAACGCGTGTCCATGCGGTATTGCGCGTTCTTGATGCGCACGTCGCCGAAACGGGTGAACAGGTGGCCGTTGCGCGCGTTGCGCGTCGGCATCACGCAGTCGAACATGTCTATGCCCTGCCCCACCGCCTCCACCAGGTCTTCCGGCGTGCCCACGCCCATCAGGTAGCGCGGCTTGTCCTGCGGCAGTTGCGGCGCGGTGTGCCTGAGGATGCGCAGCATGTCTTCTTTGGGTTCGCCCACCGACAAGCCGCCGATGGCGAAACCGTCGAAGCCGATATCCTTCAATCCCGCCAGCGATTCGTCGCGCAGATGCTCGTGCATGCCGCCCTGCACGATGCCGAACAGCGCGTTGGGGTTGCCTTCGTGCGCGCGCTTCGAGCGCTCCGCCCAGCTCAGGCTGAGGCGCATCGACACGCCCGCCACCTGCTCGTCCGCCGGATACGGCGTGCATTCGTCGAAGATCATCACGATGTCGGAGTTCAGCACCTTCTGGATGCGCATGGACTCTTCCGGCGACAGGAAGCATTTGTCGCCGTTCACCGGCGAACGGAACTCGACGCCGCCACCGGTGATCTTGCGCAGTTCGCCGAGGCTGAACACCTGGAAGCCGCCGGAATCGGTGAGGATGGGACCGTCCCAGCTCATGAACTGATGCAGGCCGCCGTGCGCCTCGATCACTTCCAGCCCCGGACGCAGCCATAGGTGGAAGGTGTTGCCGAGCACGATATGCGCGCCGATGTCTTTCAGCTCCTGCGGCGACATCGCCTTGACCGTACCATAGGTGCCGACGGGCATGAAGGCCGGCGTCTCGACTTTGCCGTGCGCCAGTTCCACGGTGCCGCGACGGGCGGCGCCGGAGGTGTTGTGT